>JBBSLV010000087.1:0-11518 GCA_038233535.1 Tepidisphaerales bacterium
CGGCCGTTCCGCGACGCTCGGGCCGCTGATGCCCCTGCGGGCGCCGCCGTTCGTCGCTCGCTTCCGCGTGACGCTGGCTCGGGTCGATGGCCGGGTATTCCGGCTGCTTGGCTTCGATGCGGATCTCCTTGCGGATCAAGCGCTCGATGGCCTTGAGGTACGACCGCTCGTCGCGGTCGCAAAAGCTCACGGCCTTGCCGCTGGCGCCGGCGCGTGCCGTGCGCCCGATGCGGTGCACGTACGTCTCGGGCTCGTTGCTCAAGTCGAAGTTGATCACGTGCGAGATGTCGTCGATGTCGATCCCTCGTGCCGCGATGTCACTGGCGATCAGGACCGGCGTCTTGCCGGTTTTGAAGTTGCCCAGTGCCCGCTGCCGCGCATTCTGGCTCTTGTTGCCGTGGATGGCCTCGGAGGTGATTCCCGCCTTGTGCAACTGCTTCACGACGCGGTCGGCGCCGTGCTTCGTGCGTGTGAACACCAACGCGCGCGAGAACGATTCGTTGCTCAGCAGGTGCGCCAGCAGGTACGGCTTGTTGCGTTTCTCCACCAGGTAGACCGATTGATCGATCTTGTCGACCGTCGACGCGACGGGCGTCACGGTGATGCTGGCAGGGTTGCGCAGGATCGAGTCGGCGAGCTGCCGGATGTCCGGGGGCATCGTGGCGCTGAACAGCAGGTTCTGCCGCTTGGGCGCGAGCTTGGGAATGATCCGGCGGATGTCGTGGATGAACCCCATGTCCAACATGCGGTCGGCCTCGTCAAGGACGAACACTTCCACCTGCCGCAGATCGACGTGGCCCTGGTTCATCAAATCGAGCAGTCGGCCGGGCGTGGCGACGACGATGTCCGTGCCGTTGCGCAGCGACTGCACCTGGTGGTGCTGGCTCACCCCGCCGAAAATGACGGTGTGGCGCAGGCCGACGTTCTTTCCGTACGCGCGGAAGCTCTCGTCGATCTGCACGGCCAGCTCGCGCGTGGGCGAGAGGATCAGCGCGCGAATGGGGCGCTTCTGGCCGCTGGTTGGGGCTTTCTGGGAGAACCGGTGGAGCATGGGCAGCGCGAACGCCGCCGTCTTGCCCGTGCCGGTCTGGGCGCATCCGAGCACGTCGCGCCCCTCCATGATCGGAGGAATCGCCTGCGCCTGGATGGGCGTGGGGTGGATGTAATTCTCGGCAGCCAAGGCGCGGAGGATCGGCTCGGCGAGCCGGAGATCTTGAAAAGTCATGACAGAACGCTCACTTCACTTCTAGGGTGACGGTGCGCACCCAAAGTGACGTCGGCGAGCGCCGAAACTGGTCCTCGAGGAGCGCTGCAACTGGGCTTCGTTTGAGCGAATTCAGGAGGAAATGCCGGGAAAGTCGGGCAGAACCGCGTGAAGGCCGATCTTTCGGCAGCGGGCAGTTGGCTTGTAGTTACTATATCGGTACGTCGGCGGATGTACAGAAGATCGGTTTTAGAAAAAGTGGGCAGTAGGCAGTAGGCAGCGGGCAGTAGGCAGAAAGACGAACGGAGCGAACGGAGCCTTTTCTTGTCCTGACTGCCCGCTGCCCGCTGCCTGCTGCCCGCTGTACATTGGCTGACCATGACGACCGTAGGCGTAGCCATGATCGGGGCGGGGCAGATCGCGATGGCGAACCACCTGCCGGGGCTGAAGCTGCTGCCCAACGCGCGGCTCGTTGCGCTGTGCGACAGCGACGAAAACACGCTGCGCCGCGCGTCGAACCAGACCGGTATTACGGCGACGTTCACCGACTACAACAAGCTACTCGCGCACGAAGGCGTCGACGCCGTCGTCATCGCCACGCCGAACCTCCACCACCCTTCCATCGCCATCGCCGCAGCCCAAGCGGGCAAGCATGTCATGTGCGAGAAGCCGCTGGCGCTGAATCTCGTCGACGCGCTGGCGATGCTGCGCGCCGCGGAGGACGCGAACGTGCGCCACATGACCGCGTTCACGTACCGTTTCGTTCCCGCCATGCGCTACATGCACCATCTCATCAGTTCCGGCGCGATTGGTACGCCGTACCACTTCCGCGCGCAGCGCTTGCAGGACTGGGGCGAGCGGAGCCTCGGCTGGCGGCAGGTGAAACAACTCGCCGGCACGGGCGAGATGGGTGACATGCTCGCCCACCGCATCGACTACGCCCACTTGCTGATCGGCACGATCAGCAAGCTCGTCGCCGACCTCAAAACCCTCATCCCCACGCGCGGGGGAAATCCGTCCGACGTCGATGATTGGGTCGCCATGCTCACCGACTTCGGGGACGCGAACGTCACCGGCGTCCTCGAAAGCACCAAGCTCGCCACGGGCCGAGGCGAAGGGCACCGCGGGCAGGACACGGTCGAAGTCAACGGCGGCGAAGGCACGATCGTCTACTCGACGCAGAAGCCGGTCGAGCTTCAGATCGGAAAGGCCGGCGACCTCGATTTGCACCGCATCGACGTCCCGCGCGAATTTCTCGTCCACCCCAGCTCCCCGCGCGATCCCGGCGCCGGCGATCCGCTCGTCACCTTCCGCTACGACCAGACGGCGGAGTTCATCGACGCGATCGCCAACCAGCGGTCGTGCAGCCCATCGTTCACCGATGGCGCCCGCGCGCAGGCGGTGATGGAAGCGGCCCTCCAGTCGGCGAGAGAGCGGCGATGGGTGGACGTGCGGCGACTGTAATAGAAGAGTGATCACCACGGAGACCACGGAGAACACGGAGAGGAACGACAAAGCGAGCGAAAACGAGCTGCGTCCCTGTTTTCGCTCTGCGTCCCTCTTTTCGCTCCGGAAGCGCTTCGTTGATCAGATCTGTATTTCCTATCTCTCTCTCCGTGCTCGCTGTGATCTTCGTAGTGCAACGTATTTCTTTGATCAGGTGAGACATGATTCGGACTGCGGTGGTGACGGGCGGGAGCAGCGGCGTGGGGCGGGCGACGGCGTTGCGGCTCGTGAAGCACGGCTGGCGCGTCGCCATCGTCGGCACGCGCGCGGGCGCGCTGGCCAAGACGATCGAGCTGTCGGGCAAACCCGAGCACATGCTCGCCTGCCCCTGCGACATCGGCGATCCAAACGCGGTGGCGGCGATGGCGCGTCGCGTGACGGACAAATGGGGTCCGGCCGAACTCCTCGTCGCGGCGGCGGGGACGAACGTCCCCGGCCGCAGCCTGGAAAACCTCTCGCTCGACGACTACCGCAAAATCATCGACGTAAACCTCAACGGCGCCTATTTCTGCGCGGCGGCGTTCCTCCCGGACATGCGGCGGAACAACCGCGGCACGATCGTGGTGGTGAACTCCCTCGCCGGGCTTAAGGCCGGCGCTTTGTCCGGACCATCGTACGTCATGTCGAAGTTCGGCGTCGCGGGGCTCGTCCAGTCCATCAACGCCGAGGAAAATTCACGCGGCATCCGCGCCACCAGCGTCTTTCCCGGTGACATCAACACCCCGCTGCTCGACAAGCGCCCAAGCCCCCCGGCAATGGAACTGCGCGGCGCGATGCTTCAGCCGGACGACGTGACCGACTGCGTGATGCTCGCGGTGAACCTGCCCGAGCGGGTGGTGGTGGAGGAGATCGTCGTCCGCCCCCGAAACTGAGCGTGGATAGTCTGGATGCCCCGTTTATTCGGCGCCCCTCATTTCCTCGGCCGGCGGCGCAACGATGCAGCGGCGCGTCATTCGACCGGCGACAGCGCCGTCGACGCGTCGCGCAACGCGTTTTCCTTGCCCGTGACGTTCGCGCGCCTGCGGACCAGCTCGCGCAGCGCATCGTGCTCCTTCGCGCCGTTGACCGCGACGACCTGCGCCACGCGCCCATCCCCGGCGATGCCGATCTCGGCGAAGTCGGGGGATTCAACGGACGGCGTGCCGCGGATCAAACGGCGCTCGATGTGCCTTGGCGAGCCCCACACCGTCAGGCGCAGATCGAAGACTTCGCTGGTGAACGTGTTAATGACGTTGTAGGTCGCGTCGCCCCCGGCCATGTTCGTGCCGGCGATTCTTCCTGTGACGATCGCGTTCTCCCAACGGTCGATCCAGCGGTGCTTGCCGAACAGCGGATCGAAGACGGCGGCGACATCGCCGGCGGCGTAGATGGCGGGAACGTTCGTGCGGCAGCGCGGGTCGACAAGGATGGCTTTTTCGGCCGCGATGGGCGTCCCGCGCAGCAGCTCGCGCGGGACGATCGAGCCGATGGCGGCGACGACGAAGTCGCATGCCAACTCCTGCTCGTCGAGCATCACGCGCTGCACGCGCCCGTCGCCGGAGAGGCGAAGCGGGCGCTGATGCAGGTGAACCTGCACGCCGTGCGACGTCAGGCGCCTCGCGAGGAATCGCCCGAGCGTGTCGCCGACGATTTTGTGCCACGGGTGATCCTCCCCGACGATCAGCTCGACGCGCAGTCCCACGGCGGTGAACGTCGACGCCAGCTCCAGCCCCAGCAGCCCGCCTCCGATCACCACGACGCGCCCGCGACCGTTCCCGCGACCGTTGTCGTGCGGCCTGCCCTCGGCCGTGGCCCTGGCAATGGCGTTCTGGAGCATCTCGGCGTCGGCCAGGGTGCGCAGGTGAAAGACGTTCTGAAGATCCGCGCCGGGAATGGTCAGATGGCGGGCGGATGCGCCGGTGGCGAGCAGGAGCTGGTCGAAGGCGATCTCGTCCCCGTCGTCGGTCGCCGCCACGCGCCGCGTCACGTCAAGGTGCACCGCGCGCCGGCCCGTGCGAAGCTGCACGTCGTGCGCGTCGAACCACGCGGCGTCGCGCGCGAACAATTCCGTGCGCGTCCGCTCGCGGCGCAGGAACGACTTGCTCAGCGGCGAGCGGTGATACGGGCGCACCGGCTCCTGCCCGAGCATGAGCATCGATCCGGCCGCGTCGATCGCGCGGATCGCCTCGGCAGCGGCGTCGCTCGCAAGCCCGCCGCCGACGAGCAGGTATTTCACGTGTAGTCGACTCATGATTGCTCAGCTTCTTTACAGTTATACCGCTGGGGGACCGTCGTGGTTCTGTCCAGCCCGCGGCGCTGCGCACGCGCCGCGAAATCACGCGCCGCCAAATGCAGTGAAATGGCGTCGCGCGATCCGCGCTGACTTGACGAACCCGCTCCCGCATTCAACAATCCATCCGGATCAACAGATGGTTCAAAACGCACAACCTGCCGCGCTGCTCGGGCGGATGGCATCCCTGGCCGACGCGACGCGGTTGCGGCTGCTCCGGCTGCTCGAGCGCCACGAGCTCGGCGTCGTCGAGCTGTGCGACGTTCTCCAGCTCCCGCAATCCACCGTCAGCCGACATTTGAAAGTCCTCGGCGACCAGGGCTGGGCGCGCAGCCGACGCCAGGGCACGACGCGCCTGTACCGCATGATCCTCGACGAACTTGACCTCGGCGCGCGGCGCCTCTGGCTCCTCACGCGCGAGCAGACCGAAAGTTGGGCCACCGTCCAGCAGGACGCGCTGCGCCTCGCCCGTCACCTCCGCCAGCGGCAGGAAGACAGCCAGGCGTTCTTCGCCGGCGCCGCCGCCCAGTGGGACAAGCTCCGCGGGGAATTATACGGCAATGATTTCACGATGACCGCGATGCTCGCGCTGCTCCCGCGCGATTGCGTCGTCGCCGACCTCGGCTGCGGTACCGGCCAGGTCATCGCGGCGCTGGCCCCGAACGTGAAGCAGGTGATCGGCGTCGACAACTCCCCCGCCATGCTCAAGGCCACCAAGAAGCGCGCCGGCGACTTCGCCAACGTCGACCTGCGCCGTGGCGACCTCGAGGCGCTGCCCATCGACGACGCGCTGTGCGACGGTGCGCTGCTGCTGCTCGCGCTGACGTACGTCGCGGACCCGCCGACGGTCATCCGCGAGATGTCCCGCATCTTGAAGCCCGGCGGGCGCGCCGTGATCGTCGATTTGCTCCCGCACGACCGCGACGACTTTCGCCGCCAGATGGAGCAGCAAACGAGCGGCTTCGACCCGAAGCAGCTCACCGCCCAACTCACGGCCGCCGGGTTGACGAACGTGCAGGTCCACGCGCTGCCGCCCCAGCCCGATGCAAAGGGCCCCGCCCTGTTTCTCGCGACGGTAACGAAGCGATAATCGCCGCTCGCAATATCCGAATATTTGCCGTACATTTGTCGCGATGGAGGAGGTCGAGCAAGCCATCCTCGACGCGTGGGCGGCCGTCGGCCCGCGGCTGTTCGCCGATTCGCGCGAGCGGCGCCGCCGGCTCGCGCGCCGCGGCGGGGCGACGCTGATCCACCCGCCCCGCGCCGCGTGCCTCGCCCTGCGCGCGGCCGACACGCGACTGCCGCCGCGGGCGAGGAACGTGTCGGAGTGGGGGGTGTCGGCGTGTGGGAGTCGAGCCCGCACGCGTTCTTCTTCACCCCGACACCCCCACACTCCGCACCCCGACACCCTTCACACCCTCACCCTCCGCGACCTCCAGCGCCTCTGCCTCCCCGTCACGCTCGAATGCCCGAACCTCTCGCTCGCCGAGGTCGCGCAGCGCCTTGGCGTCACCAAGGGCGGGCTGCTGCGGGCCCGCGCGGGCGGGACGTTCCGCCACCATTACGTCGAGGGGCTCGGCGGCCACTGGGGCAAGCCGACGCCGCTGCTGACGGCCGACGGCCCGCTCGACCCCGCCGCCGGCGGCTTCGCCGTCGCCGACCGCGCCTGGCGGCCGATCACCCGTGCGATCGTCGACCGGCTCCCGGGCGACTTCCCGCCGCAGACGCTTTACCGCGTCCCGATTTACGGCCCGCGCGGGCCCGATCACTCGCGCGACCCCGCCACGCTCCACCCCGAGCACCCGCTGCGCGACCCCGGCCCATCGCCCATCCGCCGCCGCAAGTCGCTGGCCCTACCCAAGCCCCCGCCCGACCTCGTGTGCTGGTACAAGTGGAAGGGCGACGAGTACATCGGATACGACTGGCGCAACCCCCGCATCGCCCTGGCCCACCTGAAGCGCGAGATCGCCAAGGCCAAGTCGCGCCTCGCCCGCAAACAGCGCCGCCGCGAGAAAGCGGTTACCTTGCGCGTGCCCGTGGGCTCCCTCGAATTCCGCGGCCACGCCTGGCTCTGCCCCCGCTGCGCCCGCCCGGCCCGGCTGCTGTTCCTCCCCGTCGCCGGCGTCTGGCCGGACGAACCCTTCGAGCGCGAGCTGGCGCGGCTCAAGCTGCCGTCGATGCGGGAGATGCTCGCCAGTGTGGGTCGTGAGTCGCAGGTCGTGGGCCGGCAGGGGAGGGAGCAAGCGGGTCTCGCCGACTCGAATCACCCCCAACCTCCTACCCCCGACCCACTACCTACGACCCCCGACTTCCCAACGTTCGCCTGCGCCGCCTGCCTGCGCCTCCGCCGCTTCAGCCGCTGCGATCGGAACGCGTGGAACGAGGTCGTGACGTACCTGAGCGGCGGGCTGCTCTTCGGCCGCGAGGTGCGGCGGCCGGGCTGGTTCACGCCCGACCGCAAGCTCGCCCACGCCCCACGGCCCACCCGCGCCCCGTCGATCCGCCGTCCGCAGATCGAACGGCTGCTCCTCGCCGGCCGAACGTTCCGGCAGATCGCCGCGGAGCTGGGCCTCGCCTACGGCACGGTCCTGTGGACGGCCCAACAGGTCTACAAACAGCACGGCGTCCGCACCCTCCCCGACCTGCTCCGCAAGCACGGCCACGCGATCGGCCCGCCGCTGACAAAGGAAGTCCGCCGCCGCCTCCTCGCCGGCCAACCGATCGCCCAGATCGCCGCCGAGACGGGGTGCGGGAAAACGCTGATCTACAACCAGCGGCAAGCGATTCGGAAGGCCGGCGTGAAGCTCTCTGACGGCCGGAAGCACAACGGCGGGAACCTTTCGGGTAAACTCCGCGCGTGGTAGCATCCAACCAGAAGGACTGGCCGCAGTGGTGGCGGTGGGAGCTGGACTGCTCAAACCCCCACTTGGCCAAGCGCATGCTCGACCGTGGCTTCAGTGAGGTCGAACTGCGCGAAATGCTGGAGCGTGGCGCCACCTATCGCCCGGACGTGGTGCCGGGCCGATTCGTCATCGAGTCGGCGCACGACGAGCGGCGGTGGGAAGTGATCGTAGAGCCGGACGCCGTCGCCGAACTGCTGATCGTCGTCACCGCCTACGCGATCGCCGGATGAACGAGTATGGCTAAGCGATACCTTGAAGTTTCCTACCACGAAGGCAGGCCGCTGGCGGCTTACCTCTATATAGATCGCCGTCTCGGCGACACCGTCGCGCGGACAGAGCGTCACGGCACCTGGCTGATCGACTACGCCGCCGACGGCCGCACGATTGGCGTCGAGTTCACATCGGTCGGAACCGTGAACCTGACGGAATTAAACCGCATCCTCGCCGCCGCCCATCAGCCGGCGCTGTCCGTGCTGGATGTTCGCCCTTTGGAAGCGGCGTAGTGCTCCGCCGTTACCCCCGCCAGCACGGCGTCGGCAGCCTGAAAGAACTCCTGATCAAGCACGAGATGTCCAACCAGGCCCAAAGTGTCCCCTACGAAGGCCAACACGTAGAATCACTGGCACTGCCATGGCAAGCATTCCCGGCGGTCCCGCCGACAAATTGGGTAACGAGTTCGAGCGCCTTTGGACAGTGCGATTCCTGTTGGAGGTCGTTGCTGGGCACGCAGTCTCAGTGGAGATAGAGCCTCTGGGGCCGGATGAAGTTGGTACGGAGTTCTGGGTAAGCCGCACTTCAGGCGAACGGGAAGCGCACCAATGTAAGAGGGAGAACGGCACCGTTGGCAAATGGTCTGTCAGCGACCTGGCCGGACGAGGTGTCATCTCAAAAGCGCAATTCCAGCTTAACCGCGATCCAAGACACCGCTTTGTCTTTGCCTCGGGCGACAAAGCTCCGCTATTGGCAGACCTCGCGCAGCGTGCCGCGCAGTACGATCTTGAGACCTTCTACAGGCAAGCTGTGCTCAAGTTCCGCGATCACGCGAGTGAATTTGCGGCCCTATGTCGGCACCTTGGCAAGTCTCCCGATGTGCCTAATGAACTTGCTGAGGCGGCCGACTTCCTGCGGCGATTCAAGGCGCTCGTCATCGATCCTCGCAGCTTAAGGGCTGACCTTGAAGAGCGTGCCTCCAGATGGCTCTTGGAAGATCCCGCTACCGCGGTAGCGGTTCTGGAAAGCCTTGCGACCGACAGCATCGGGAAGACGCTGCGCGAGCAAGATATCCTCGACAGACTTTCTGCGCATGGCATTCATGCGTGCGATCTCATAAAGCACCGGTCCTTGACCGAGCGGATCAAGGAACTTCGGGAGACGTTTCGAGCGTCATATCGACATCTGCTCATCAACGGGAAGGCGCTGGAGCGAGAAGAGACCCGGCAGCTATTAGCGATGTTGACGGACCCGAATGGACCTCGCTTAATACTCCTGCACGGTGCTGGCGGCCATGGCAAAAGCGGCGTCGTGTTTGAACTGACGGATCTTCTGAGTAGTCGGGGCGTTCCGCATCTGCCGTTGCGGCTCGATCACTTCAAACCCGCTGACACGCCGTACAAGTATGGCCAGATACTGGGTCTTCCTCAGTCGCCCGTGGCATCATTAGCTGCCGCTGCGGACAGTCGCAACGCGGTTCTCATCTTGGATCAGGTCGACGCGATTCGTTGGACCACGGCCCACTCGGCGCTCGCTTGGAACACCTGCGAGCGTCTAATCAATGCCGCACTGCTCTTGCCGAACATGCGCATTGTGGTCGTTTGTCGAACCTTTGATGTCGAGGATGACAGTCGTATCCGCGATTGGAAGAAGCGCGAGCACCAGCACGTTCAGGAACTTCTCGTTCCGCGCCTAGATGCCGCCCTCGTCGCCTGGGTGATTGTCGCACAGGGTATGGACGTTGCCGCGTTAGACGCCAAACAGCACGAAGTATTGCGTTCACCGCAGGCGCTTTACGTTTGGTGTCGCTTGTTCGACAGCGAAGCCGCGCCGCCAGCATTTCGAACGCTGACTGATTTGATGCGAGCCTTCTGGAAGATGATCCGGCAGACGTTCAAGGAACTAAAGCCCGGGGATTACGAGAAGCCGGTATCAGTGCTTTTGAAGTACATGGACACTAACGGCACGCTGCAGGCTCCGGAATCAATTGTGCGAGAATGGCCGAATGAAGTTGACGCGCTGGTGTCCCTGAACGTGATTACCCGGGGGCAGGGCGGCCGTCTCCTATTTGCGCATCAATCGTACCTCGATTACCTCGGCGCCGAGAGTCTAGTAGGCGCGATCCACACCGGAGAACGGAGCGTTAGCCACTGGCTGTTGCAGGACGAGGAACAATCGCTTTTTCGTCGCGGGCAACTGCGTCAAATCCTGACCCTATTGCGCGATGAGGACCCAGCCAAGTACCTCGAAACGCTTATGGATTTGCTGACATCAGCAAAGGTGCGGTTCCATCTGCAGCACCTCGCGCTGCAGATGCTCGGCCATGCCGACCCGCCTACGGCAGATGAAGCAACCTTTGTGATTGACCTGCTGGGTGACGACTACTGGCGTGATCATGTGAGCGTCCAAGTACTCGTCGGTCGCACCGCCTGGTTCGATGTCCTTCACCAGCGCGGAATGGTCCGCCAGTGGTTTGCTAGCACCGACGCCTCGAAACAGAAGCTCGCGTTGTATTTGATGCAGTGGACCATTGATTCTCGCGGCGAGGAAGTTCATTCGATCATGACCGATGGTGGGCGGAGCTCGCCTCCTGCAGCCTTAGACGCAATGTTGCAATGGAAGGGACCAGCTGAATTGTCACCTAGCTTGTTCCGGGAACTGGTCAAGCTCACTCGTCGAGGCTCGTCCGCGGACCACTATGTTGACTGGAAAAAATTGGCCCAAGCAAAGCCAAAACGGTGCATTCATCTGCTTCGCGCTTCCCTCTTGAACTTCATTCGCACTTGTGTGACCGCTCCCGACGAGGCCCACGCATGGGCGGACCGACACAGCGTGCCGTCAAACGAAATTGCTGCCGCGCTGACGGTGGCAGTCGTTGCGAATCCAACCCAAGCGTGGGACAAGTTGATGCCGTGCTTGGAGCGGCTTAGCCTGACTCTCGCAAACCTTCGTGATCGTCGACATACACGGATTGATGTCGCGCACCATTCCTCGCGCGCAGAACTTCGTCGAGTGCAGCGGTTACTTTGCCGCTTGCTCATCTCTGCTGGTTCGAAAATAGCAATCGAAGGCTTTCCCGCACTGTGGGAACGTATAAAGTCGCTTGCGGTAGTTTCGAGCGCATCTGTGAATCGTGTGATTGCTTACTCATTGCGAGCCGCTTCTAAAGCGCACGCGGACGAGGCGATCATTTGGCTAAGTTCGGAAGACCGGCGATTTCGATGCGGCACAAGGCGGCATGGGTCCCGGCGCGGCGCCGGGGTCTATCGCCCCGCATTTCGCCTCCTTAGAAACCATCTCAAATGGCCAACCGGTGACACCGCCGATACCACAGCAGTGCGCACGCGAGTTGCACGACGGCCAGGTAGTTCTCCGCCTTCTTCTCGTAGCGGATCAGGATGCCACGGCAGCGGTTGAGCCACCCGA
>JBBSLV010000088.1:0-11476 GCA_038233535.1 Tepidisphaerales bacterium
CTCCGAAGCGCGCCGGCGCAACGTGCCGATCCTGCCGATCGACTCCGAGCACTCCGCCGTCTTCCAGGCCATCCGCTGTGGCCGGCGCGAGGAGATCCGCAAGGTGATCCTCACCGCCAGCGGCGAGCCGTTCCGCACGGCATCGCGCGAGCAGATCCAGAATGCGAGCCTGCAAGACGCCCTGAACCATCCCACGTGGCGCATGGGCAACAAGGTCGCCGCACGTCGGCGTACGCGTGGCCGGGCAGGCTGCCGAGCCACGCTTCGACGGCGTTGACCGATTCGACCTTCGACACCAAGCCGACGCCGTCGATGATCTGCTGCACGGCGGCTGCCTGCTCGTCGGCCCGGATCGGATTGGCGTCCGATACGGTGACGGTCAGCGTGAGGTGGCCGTAGCTGCACAGTTCGGCACCGAGGTATTGCAGTGCCTCGTCGGCGTCCTCAGCCTTGCTGACGCTGTCGCTGTCCTCAAGGGCGCTGGCTTCCTTCGTGATCGCCTCGCGCAGGAGCATCGCGAGCGTCTTACGTTTGGCGAACCACTGGCGACGGATCGCGCCGATGTGTCGCTCGGCGTCGGCCTTGTCCATCGGCAGCCAGCGGACGACCCAACGGTACGCCAGCGGCAGCCGATTGAGCGCGTCGAGCAGTCCCGGCACGGTGCGCTGCGGGTAGGCGCGGACGCTCACCGTGCGAAGTTGCGAATCGCCCAAGCGCGGCTCGAAGCCACCGGCGAAATCGTCGTCGGTCAAGAACTCGTCGAGGTAGAAAACGGCACTGGCGGTAGCGTCAACTTCAATCGCCGAGTCGAGACGTAGTCGTGCAGGTACGTCAGGAGGTCGGCGGATTCCAGCCAGGCGATTTCCGGCACGTAGGTAGCCAGCAAGTCAACGATCTGCCCGGATTGCCGCCGGAACTGTTCCAACTCACGCCCGTAATCCGCGCCCTGACCGCCGCCCGACGACGACTCGACGAAAAGATTGCGACCGGTGGCTGCGCGTTCTTCCGGCGGGAGGTAGGTGAACGACAGGTAATGCTCCGACTCGAAATGCGTCCCCTCGGCCTCGAACGCTTCACGGCGCTCGCGGTCGATGGCGGCCGTGATCGCGTCGGGAAATACGGACGACGGGTACGCCTGGCTCGGCCGGCGGCGGGCCTCGACGTGTAGGCACCACCGTGAACCGAGCCGGCGCAGCGCGTTATTCGTCCGTGCTCGCACCGCGATCAGTTCGTGATCGGTCGAGCTGTCCATGTCCGGCCCACGGAACCGTGCGACGGTCGTGAACGAACCGTCCTTGTTCAGGACGACGCGCGGGTGAACCAAGCCCGCCCACGGCAGGTAGTCGCTCAGCCGCCGGCCTCGGCGGCGGTATTCGGCGATGTTGAACACGTTTATCCCTCCATGTGCTTGGGGCAGCGCAGCTGCCGTTTGAAAACGTCGAACCAGAGCGGGTCGGCGAGCGTCAGCCGCACTGCGGCCGCGTGCAGCAGCAGCCCGAGCGGCACGCCGAGCCACCAGACATGCAGCCCGAGCGTCAGTGCCGCGGCGAGCGTGCCGTTGACGATGGCGACGCGCGCGGCACGCCGCCCATGAGCACCGGCTGCGTGAGCGACAGGTTCACGGGCACGTCGTATCCTTCGGGCCGGTCGGTGTGCGGCGAACCGCTCGCGCCTTGCGGCGATTTAGTGGTGTTGTGGTGCATCAGTAGGTCAGCCCTCCGGCGAAGCCGAAGAACGTCAGGCCGAACGACGCGGCGGCGAACGCGATGGACAATCCGAGCACGACGCCGAGCACCTTGCGGAGCGACGTGCCGCCCTCGCTGAAGGCGAAGCCGAAGCCCAGCGCCACGATCGCCAGCACGCCGATCGCCTGCGCGACCGGGCCGGTCACGCTGTCGACGATCTGGGTGAGCGGTCCCCTCCCACGGCATGCTCGTCCCACCGGCGAATGCCGGTGACGATGACAGTGCGACGGCTGCCGCCGCTGCGAGCACGCAAGACTTCCGATTCGTTCCGATGGCACGCATGACACGTCTCCTTGTGAACACAGGTCTCAGCTGCACGCGGCACCGGATTCGACCGGTTCGCCTCGTGTCGTCTGACCTGACGTTCGGAAGGATGGCGACAAGGCGCGCGCCGGCGCTCAAGCTGGCGCTGACTTGGGGTTTAACTTGAGAGGAGATTGATGCGTGGATGCGTGAGAAGTGTTGCTGCGCTGTGACGGGCGCGTCGAGCGCGGGCGGCACCACACTACTCGTCGAGATATGAACCAACGTCAGTCGAGCGACGACAGGTGATCGCGCAGCGCATGGAGCACCGGCCACGTGTGTTCGGCGGCCTCGTCCCAGCGGATGCCCGGTACGAAGATGCCCAGCGCCAGTAGCGAAGCGGCGAACGCCGCGAGGTACGTGGCGAACGCCGAGACGAGGACGCGGCGGGCCACGCGCGACTCGGCCCGGTCAACCAAACCGTGCCGGAGCAGTTCGCGAATTGCCAAGCGGCTGGCATCGGCTTCGCAGACGAGTTGCAGCAACAGGAGCAGCAGGGAGGCGACGAAGCACGCCAGCGCCGCCAGCAGCCACCGCTGATCTTCGAGGGTTGAGCCGATCAGCCATATCCAGAAGCAAAGGCCAAGGCCCAGCCCGCCGAACGGCGACCATAGCCGCATCGGCCACCACGGGGAGAACAAACGGTTCGCCTGGAGCCGAGCGCCCGCTCTATAGGCCAGCGTTCGTCTTTGGCTATTACTCCGGACCGACCGACCGACTTGCCGTGTTGTTCGAGAAGCACATGGAGCGGTTCTATCGCCTCATCATCAAGCCCAAGGCGCAGCGTGAGAAGAAGCGAGTCGGATCGAACGCCCTCAGACGCCTGTTCTACGCCCAGACGCTCCATGGCCAGTTCGCGCTGCTTGCATTCTTCATGGACCCATCCAAGGGGGCGGAAGCCGATCGCGAATTCCTCCGCGAGCACCTGCAAATCGAAGGGCTCGACTCGGTGCTGTTCGCGCTCCGCCAGCCGCCTTGGCACACCAAGGGCGGCGACCCGCGGTTCTGGAACGCCGAGGGCGAGGTGCGAGACTTCCTCAGCCTGCTCTTCGATTCAGCAACTGTGCCGATGCGTATGCCGCGGCGGATCTCCGTCGACTTGACGAAGAACCCTTCCGTGGAGTCACTGTACCTCTTCCTGCCCGAAGCAGCCGCGCTCGAACGCGTCTACCGAGAGCACTACGGCAATCAATACGCCTTCTTCACAGCGCTGGAAAGTACGCATATCTCAAAGCTGCTCGGCGAGGTGCGGACACGCGTGAAGATTAACTCTTTGCCGCTTCAACTGGATCGTGAAAATCCGAATCTCGGACGATACTCGGCGACGCGGCGTGTAGCACGCACGATCTATCTTGGATCGGCCCCGACGCAGCGAGCGGCGCACAAAGGCATCGAAGACCGACAAGTAAAATTGGGCTGCGTCCAACCCGGAGAAAGCGTTGCGACATTTGGCGATGCGCTGCGGCGATTGACCGATCGCGCGACGTATCTGTATGTGGACGGAAAACGGTACTGGTATTCAACACAGCCGACCGTCACGCGCCTGGCAGAGGATCGTGCGGCGCAGCTTGACCCGCACACAGTCGCGGACGAAATTCAAAAGCGATTGCGCGAGCAATCACGATCGCGCGGGGATTTTGCAAAGGTTCATCCGTGTCCTGCGTCCGGCGCGGACATTCCCGATGAGCAGGAAACGCGGCTGGTCATTCTTGGGCCGGACCACGCTCACGCTGCAAAGAGCGATGATAGCGCGGCGCGGAAGGGAGCGGCGGCGATCCTCTACCTGCGCGGGACCAGTCCGCGAAACTACAAGAACACGTTGGTGTTTCTTGCCCCCGACGCGACTCGGCTCAAGGAGCTTGAACAAGCGACCCGGCAGTATCTCGCGTGGACATCGATGTGGGACGGACGCGAATCACTGGAGATCGGACCGTTTCAACTCCGGCAAGCGGAAACGAAGCGCAAGAGCGCGGACGATACGGTTGAGGCCCGCATACCCGAAACATTCCACTGGCTGTTGGTTCCGGGGCAGTCGGACCCGAAGGGCGAAATGGAATGGAGCGAAATCCGGCTTCAGGGTCAGGATGGCCTTGCCGCCCGCGCTGCGAAGAAGATGAAGAATGAAGAGATGCTGATGGTACAACTCGGCGGCACTCGCCTTCGGCATGAACTGGACCGCGTGCCCCTTTGGCGGGGAACGGATCAGCATCAAGTCGGCGTGAAACAATTGGCCGAAGATTTCGCCAAGTACCTTTACTTGCCCCGGCTGCGCGACGCGGATGTTCTTTTGGCTGCCATCCGTGATGGTGTAGAACGACTCACATGGAAGTCCGAGACGTTTGGCTATGCGGAGGGTTGGGACGAGACAAAGAAGCGATACAAGGGCTTACAGGGCGGCCAATCGATCCGTGTGCTACTCGATGGCCAAAGCGTCTTGGTCAAGGCCGAGGTAGCCGAAGCACAGATCGATGCCGAAAACGCAATGACGAACGAGGCCGCAGGTAATGGTGGAAGTGTCATCGTCGGCGGCGGTGCTGGCGGCACCGGCGAACCTGGTAGCGGGAGCAATGTCCTTCAGCCAGGCGGTAGGTCGAGTGGAAGTGGCAGCGTCACACCCGTCGCGCCGGAACAGGCAAAACTCCGTCGGTTCCACGGTATGATCCGACTCGATGCGACCCGCCTTGGCCGCGATGCATCAAAGATCGCCGATGAAGTTGTGACGCACCTGAACGGGCTGCTCGATACGAGCGTCGAAGTCACGTTGGAAATCCAAGCGGACATCCCGGACCGCGTACCAGAAAAAGTGGTCCGGGACGTGACCGAGAACTGCCGGACCCTCAGATTTGAAAGTCATGGGTTCGAAGAAAGCATGAATTGTCAGCCCGGCGAGCGGCCATTGGATCAGGATGCTTGGATGATTCTGGCCCATAATTCAAGCTTGCTGGGGTCAAATTTAATCGTAGCAAGGCAGAATCAATAGACGAAACGCCGTCGAGGAAACGTTCTAATGGTGTCCTATCACTCCGACTTTGTTATCATTTCTGTCATGATTCGGGGGTTGTGGGTACAGTGGCGGTGGGTTTGGATCCGGCCCGGGCTCTGCATGGGCCGTCTGGGTGGAAGATCGGTTCGCCCACGTCACCGGACCGGCGATTTTTCCTTGAAACTTCGCGGCGATGCCGACTCCTGACATCACGACGCCTCAGATTTGCCTCGACCGAGGCGGTTTGGCGATAATCATGGGCATCGCAACGGGAACTACGCGCGCGAAGGAATAATGGGAGCGACAGATGGAACGGAGTCCAACGGCGGCTCAGACGAATGGGATCGCCGGCACGCGAGCAGATGCCGTGGCGGGCGAAGTCGATCGCTTGATCGTGGCGGGGAAGTGTAAGCAGGCGGTCGAACTGGCCAAGGTGGAGCATAAGCGATTCAGGACCTCCGAATCGGAGGGCCGGCTGGTTCAGGCTTACTTGGCGCGCATCGAGCAGTTCCAGAACAAGGGGATGGCGGGGGATGCCGAGACGCTTATAACGCTGGTGCGGCAGCGATTCCCGGAGCAGCGGGATCGGTTGATGCGGTTGGAGGTTCGCTCGGCCGCCGCGGGGGGAAGGATGCAAGACCTGGTAGCGCCGCTGGCGAACGGCGCGACGCCGCCCGAGATTTGCGCGTGCATCGAAGCGACCATTCGGCAACACCTGATCGATCTTCCGGGCCTTGCCGGGTGCGACGCGCTGCCTGCGAATCATCCGTTGCGGACTGCCGCCGGCGCCATCAGCCGCGCGTTTGAAGCGGTGACCGCCGGTCCCGTTTCTGATGAGCAGACCGCGCTTCCGGAAGTGACCCGGCGCAGCCCGCTGGCGGGATGGAAGATGCTGGTGCGGGCGATCGCGGCGTTCCATCGAAACGATGATCAGGGGTGCCGGCGGGCGTTGGACGCGATCCCGGCCGACGCGGCCGTGGCGCGCCTGGCGCACGTGCTGCGCGCCATGATGGCGCAGACTCCGATCCGCGAGGGACTCGCCGGGGCGTTGCAGTCGCGTATCGTTAACGATGACCGAGCTTTACGGTCCGCGCTGGAAGGAATCGAGAAGGCGTTCCAATGGACTGATCTGACGGGGCTCCAGCGCTCTATTCGCGAGGCGGTCCGCGCCTGCTCCACAGCGCACCCGGACTTGTACGAGCGATTGCGGCAGCACATTTCAGTTGCCTGCGTCCTTCACGACGTGCCGGTGGACGAAGTGGTCCGGGCCATGGGTTCATCGCGAAAGGACGCTTATTTCTGGCGATTGCTCGCGCGGGCGAGCGAGCTGGAAGGCGCGCGCCCGGTGGCGGCGCTGTGCTGGGAGCGGTTTCTGCGGCATGCCATGGCCGAGGGGATGATCGCGGAGAACAGCCTTGAAGCCGCGATGGTCTACCTGCACGCGGCGGAAGTGCTCTCGGGTCCATCCCTGTCGTGGTTGGGCGAAGCGCGGCGCCGGCTCAGCGAGGGAGGCACGTTCACGGACTATTATCGCGACCAGCCGCCGGAAATCGCGGCGCTGGCGCCGCGGTCTGAGAAGGAGATGGCGGAGACCGCGCTTTCGCCCGGCCGGTTGTTCGAGCGTGCGGCGGAGATTTACCCTGCTGCCGAGACCTTCCGTCAGTGGTGGTCGTGGGCCCAGGCGGTTGAGTTGCCGGATCGCTTCAAGGAAGACGTGGTGCGGCGCTGGCACGAGAAACAGCCGGGCGATCCGCAGCCGCTGCTGAACCTTTCGATGCTGGCCGAGCAACGCGACGCGCTGAAACTGGCGCTGAAGCACCTGTCGGCGGCCGAGGCGATCGATTCGCTGAACCCGCAGGTGCGGCAGACGCGCGTTCGGCTCACGCTGGCGACGACATGGCGACATTTCAAGGACAACAAGCCGCACCTGGTTGAAATTGACCTGGCGGAACTGGCCGCGCTGCCGGGGATGAAAGAAGGAGATCGCGCCGCCTTTGTGGCTGCGCTGCGGGCGGCGTGGCACGCGCTGCGTCATGACGATGTCGCGGCACGACGTGAAATCGACGCCGTCATGGAAACAATGGGCGCGCTGGCGGGAGGCGTGCTTCTGGAGTCGGTCGCGTCGCTGGCAAAGCTGCCGCGCGATCACGGCTGGCGGTGTTCCTTCGGACCCGCGCTGCCCGATCCGCACGAAGTCGTCCGCGCCGAGGTCCGCACGATCCGGTTGGCGAGCGACCTGGAGCTGCGAATGGCATGGCCGGCCGCGTGGGAGCCGATTACCAACAACGTGCTGCGCGCGCGCAACTGTCCGCTGACACAACCGGAACTGCTGGCGATCGGTCGGGCGGCGGTCAGTCGCCCGAACCTTGAACAGGCATACCTGGCGTCATCCGTGGGGCTGGCAACGGCGGATAACCCGGCCCCCATCGCGCGCTTCCTGTTGCTGCGCGCGCAGAGCCTGCCGACCTCGTTTGGGCAGCGCCGCTCGAGACAGTGCCTTCTCGCGGCGCTGGAACTGGCCCGTCAGTCGCATGACCCCCAGTTGCTTCAGGAGGTCTTCGCACAAATCGATCGTCACCCCGGCGCCAAGCGCGCGATCGCGTCGGCCGAAGGCGGGCAAGGGCTGGACGACGATGTGCTTGCCGAGGTTCTCAAGCTTGAGCGCGATTCGCCCCGCTTCCCCCGCGATCGCGCCGACGCCGAGCAACATCTGGCGGTCATGGTAGCGGACCCTTTCGATCGCGGTCCCTTCGATGCCTTTGGCGACGACGACGACGACGAACCAATCGACGATTCGCTTCCGATGAACCTTCCGCGGTCGCTCGAGGAGCTTGGGCCCCAAGTGCGGGAGGTTCTGGCGCCGTTGCTCGGCAGGAAGGGGCGTTTGCCCACGCCGGCCGAACTGATGAAGACCGACCCGGAGTTGCTGCTGCAGTTGCTGGCGGCGATGGAAATCGCCGGGCTGGACAAGGGTTCGTTGCCAGACATCATCGACGAGCCCGATGACGAGCCCGGCGGCGAGTCGGGCGGTGGTCCCTTCGGGGGATTCCTCCCCCGCGGCGGTCGCGAGTCAAAGAAGCGGAGATGACGATGCGTCAGCCCCATTCGCTGCAATTCACCTGGGAGCAGGCGGCCGCGCTGCTGGGAGTTCCGTCCGGCGCGACTGACAAAGCGCTTCGCCGCGCCTATCTGGAGCAGGTGCAGGCACACCCACCCGATCGCGAGCCGGAACAGTTCGAACGGATTCGCGATGCGTATGAGCAGTTGCGTGATCCGGCGCTGCGGGCGCGGCAGGTGCTTGACGGTCCTGACCCCGCGCTGCCCTTGCCCAGCCTGCTGGACGGCCTCAAACCGAACCGGCGGTTCGTGGGAAGCGGGCCTTGGATGAACGTGTTGAAGGAGAATCGTTCGTGAGCAGTGACGATGAATCGAGCGTCGCGCAGGGGGTCGCACCGCCGGCGATGGAGGAAGCGCTGCGACCGGATGTCCGTCAGCGGCTCGTGGGGCAGTTCGAGCAGTGGGTGGATCAGATGCTGGCGGGCGAGCCGCCGCCGGCAGGATTGCCGGAGGAATTGCTCGCCGAGGCAAATGACGCCAGCCCCACCTTCTCCGGTGCGGCGCGGGGCGACTGCGACCTGTACACGCTCTTCGCCGGGCTGACGACGCTGAGCGGGGAGATTCGCCTGCAGGGACGCGCGTTCAAGCAGCTCATCGACGCGCTGACGCCGCTGAGCGAAGTGCCGGAGCAGCTCGATCGGCTGGAAAAGCTCGGCGATCGGCAAGCGGCCGATGCGAGCGGCCTGCCGGTTTCCAGCGCGGATATCTGCGACGTGATGCTGGACCTCTATGATCGCCTCCAGCGCGGGCTGCAGACCTGCGACAAGGGGATCGCATCACTGCGGGAACCGAAGCGCGGCTGGCTGCGGCGCTGGATCGCCCCGACGCGATCTCAACAGGCACGGTCGGTGCAACAGGCCCGGGCGTCAGCCCAGGCCCTGCGCGATGCCGCCGCCCTCACGCTGGCGCGGCTGGAATCGGTCCTTGCCGAATGGCGCATCGAACGCATCGGCCGCATCGGCGAGCCGTTCGACCCGCAGCGGATGAGCGTGGTGCAGGTGCAACCGAGCTCGGAGTTCGAGCCCGGCACCGTGCTCGAGGTCAACCGCAGCGGATACGCCCTCAACGGCCAGGTGAAGGCAACGGCCCAGGTGACCGTCGCCCGGGCGGAGTAGCGACGGTGCAAAGCTAAGGAGAGGCCTCATGGCGGATGTGACAGAACCCATCGTTGGAATTGATCTGGGAACCACCAATTCGGAGATCGCGGCGTTCGTGGACGGCAAGCCACAGGTCATCGGCAACGAACCGCGGGGGGGGCGGTTGATGCTTCCCTCCTGCGTCGGCATCACGCCGCGGGGCGAGCTGCTTATCGGGGAGGCGGCGCGAAACCAGATGCTGCTCTATCCCGAGCGCACGGTCAAAAGCGTCAAGCGGATCATGGGCACAAGTGAGCCGGTGACGCTGGGCGAGCGGACGTTCACCCCGCCGGAAATTTCCGCGCTGATCCTTCGCGAGCTGGTCCACTGGGCGGAAGCGCGCCTGGGGCAACCGGTGAAGAAGGCGGTCATCACCGTTCCGGCGTATTTCTCCGATGCGCAGCGCAACGCCACCCGCGAGGCGGGCGAGCTGGCCGGGCTCGAGGTTGTGCGCATCGTCAACGAGCCCACCGCCGCCAGCCTGGCGTATGGTCTGGACGCCGACGCGCAGCGCACGGTGATGATCTACGACCTGGGCGGCGGCACGCTGGACGTCTCTATCGTCCGCATCGAGGGCGAGGTCACCGAGGTGCTCGCCAGCCATGGCAACAATCACCTGGGCGGAGACGACTTCGACCAGAAGCTGGTGGACCACCTCGCGGCGGTCTTCCGCGAGCGGCACGGCGTGGACCTGCGCGATCAGAAACCCGGCGCTTACGCGCGGCTGTGGTGGGCGGCGGAGGCGGCGAAGAAACAGCTCAGCGATGAGCCTTACGCCCGCGTCCGCGAGGAGTCGCTGCTTCAGATCGATGGCCGGCCGCTTCACCTGGACGTCGAGATCTCGCGCCAGGAATATGAGGCGATGATCCGTCCCCTGCTCGAGCAAACGCTCGACAGCGCCTCGCGCGCCCTGAGCGACGCGGGACTGGTGCCGGGGGCCCTGGACGAGATCCTGCTGGTGGGCGGCTCCACTCGAACGCCGCTGGTCGTCAAACTGCTGGAGGATCTGTGCCATAAGTCCCCGCGTCACGACCTGCACCCCGACCTGTGCGTCGCGCTGGGAGCGGGCGTGCTCGCCAGCCGGCTCGGCGGACATGACGTGCAGCGCGTGCTGGTGGACGTCTCGCCGTTCTCCTTCGGTCCCAGTTACGTAGGCGTCCGCGACGGCTGGGAGTATCAGCACTGCTATCATCCGCTCATCCAGCGCAACACGCCGCTGCCCGTCACGCGAACCGAGGAATACTTCACCGCGTCGGATCACCAGACGGCAGTGGAGATCGACATCTATCAAGGTGACGATCCCGACGCGATGAAGAACGTTCACGTCGGGCATTTCCGTGTCGAAGGACTTAAGCCGGTTACAGGCCCCAACCCGGTTCTGTGCCGCATGCGGCTCGACCTGGACGGCATCCTGCACGTGACGGCAATCGAGAAGAAGACCGGGATGAGCAAGCACGTGGCGATCAGCGGGGCGACGCGCCGGCGCGGGGAAAGCGAACTGGCACGCGGGCGCGAGGAGTTGGACCGGCTGTTTGCCCAGCGCGTCAATGAGGATTCGATCGAGGAGGATTCTCAGGAGGCAATCGAGTACGCGCCTTCGCCAGACGCGCACGACAGCGATGATCTGATTTTGTCGCCCACGGCGGGCGAATCGTCATCGACCGGAGGGGCGCCGGTTCCGGCGGTCGCAGCCGATCCGCAAGTGCTCGTCGCGCGCTGCCGCCGGCGCATCGACGCCTTGCATGCTGATGACCAGGAGGAGGCGATGAATCTGATCAAGCAGATCGCCGCCGCAACGGAAGCCGGGGACGCGCAAGCGCTGTCGGAGGCGTGCCAGGCAATGAGCGAGTTCCTCTTCTTCATCGAGGGTCAATGAGCGGGCCGGCAACTGGCGAATCGAGTTCCGGCGAATCGACGCCAGGACTGAGCCTGAGTTGCCCGGTCTGCGCGGCGCGGTTCCGCGGCAGCGCGACCTGCTCGCGCTGCGGGTCCGACCTGACAGGGCTCATGTGCATCGCCGCCAGGGCCTGGCGGGCGAGGGAACGGTGTCGAGCCGCCCTGCGCGCGGGAGACCTCCAAGCGGCGTTGCGAGAGTCGGAGGCGGCGCGGCAATTGCAGGCGTTACCTCATTCGGTTCGAGCCGATGGATTTACGCGGGTGAATTCCCCGGCGCCAATCCTTTGAAGAGCTAC
>JBBSLV010000089.1:0-11388 GCA_038233535.1 Tepidisphaerales bacterium
GCGCGCCCCCGGTGCCCGCGGAGCGCGAACCCTCGACCGACGATGCCGGCGTCTGCGCTGCCCCCCCTCCCCCGCCCACTCCCCGGGTACGGGGGGAGGGAGTGAGGTTCTCGTGTTGCTCGCGCGACATGGCGCGCAGGGCGGCGCCGGAGAGCCGGTCATCCGTCACCTTGCAGTACCACTGGTCGCTCAGGTACGGCTCGATCGGCACGTGGCTGCGGTAACTGTGGCCGACGCTGTGACGGTACGGCTTCACGTCTTCGAGCAGATTGTTCTTTCTGAACCAGTCAACGACGGCGCGACGCGCCTCGAACCGGTCGAGGCCGAACAGGAACTCCGCATCGCCCCGTTCGCAGTCTTCCGCCGGCCAGCCGTGTTGTCGAGAAATCGTCCCGTCGGGCGCGAGGACGTTGATCATCGGGAGCTTGTGACGCAGCCCGATGTCGTAGTCGTTGGGGTCGTGCGCGGGGGTCACTTTCAGGAACCCCGTGGCGAACTGTGCTTTGGGATCGTTCTCGTCCCCGCCGAGCTTCACGGGCAGGACGACGTAATCGTCTTCGATGATGGGGATCACGCGGTTGACGATCGGCAGCCGGACCATCTTCCCGCGCAGCGCCGCAGCGCGCGGATCCTTGGGATTGATCGCGACGGCGGTGTCACCCAGCATCGTCTCCGGCCGCGTCGTCGCGACGGTGATGGACGAAAAATAGCTCCCGTCCCTGGTTTTCGTATCCTCTTTATCCACAAGGGGATACTTCAGGTAGTAAAAATGGCCGTCCACCTCCTCCATCTCCACTTCGTCGTCCGCCAGCGCGGTTTGAGTCGCCGGATCCCAGTTCACCAGGCGCTTCCCGCGGTAGATGAGGCCGTCCTTGAACAGTTGGAAGAACGCTTCGCGCACGGCCTTGGCGCGCGGCGCGTCCATCGTGAACGCCTGGCGGTCCCAATCGCACGAGCAGCCCATTGCCTTGAGCTGGTCGGTGATGCGGATCTCGTATTCGTCCTTCCACTTCTGGATCTTCGCCACGAACTCATCGCGCGGGAAATCGGTGCGGCGCTTGCCCTCCTCGGCCAGCACGCGCTTCTCGACCACCGTCTGCGTCGCGATGCCGGCGTGATCGGTGCCGGGGAGCCAGACGGCGTTGTCGCCGGCCATGCGCCGCCAGCGGGTGAGGATGTCCTGAAGCGTGTTGTTCAGCGCGTGCCCGAGGTGCAGCGCGGCCGTGACGTTGGGCGGGGGGATGACGATCGCGTAGGGATCGCCGGGGTCGGTTGGCTCGGCGTGGAAGAGTTTCTCGTCCGTCCACACCCGGTTGGCCTCGGGCTCGACGGCGGCGGGGTCGTAGGTTTTGGGTAGATCGGTCATGGGCTTTTGAATTCTCCGCTGAAGCGGCTCAAAAGAATAGATTGCGGATTGAGGATTGAAAGACGGAGGCGATGCGCGACGCGCTGCGGAGGGCAGCTATCGTACGACGACCGGGATGCGACGCGTGCGGGGGATCATGTGACGCCGGAAGTGTAGCAGGGGAGCTTCCCGATGTCAGGTAGTGCGCGGAGCAGAGCGACGATCACTTTGTCGCGGGCACGAGTCGCTGCCCGCGCGACTGTGCGATGCCGAGCGCGCGCAGGAAGCGCCGCCGGATGATGCCGCGCAGCCGTTCGATTTCCGTCGGCGTGCCGTTGGCGAGTTTCACGCCCCCGCCCGCTTTGGTGCGGTGGCCGCCGCCGTCACCGATGCTGCGAACGAGGCGCTTGATCAGATCGGCGGCCGACAGCTTGGCGTTGTTCGTGCGGAGGGACATCACCAGCGCGCCGTTGAACACGGCCGTCACCAGCGCCCAATCGGCCTTGTCGAAGCGGAGCAGGAAGTCGGCCATCACCGCGGGCTTCTCCGGCGAGTCGATCTCGTCGAGGTGCGAGAAGAGCGCGTTGTCGTACACGACGGCGTTGTGCAAGCCCGTCGCCATCGACACGTACGAGCTTTGCGGCAGGTTCACGTAGCGCATCTTGTAGAGCTTGCGCGTGTCGGCGATGAGCGTGAGGCTGGAGAGGGCGATGTTGTCCAGCTCCCCCGGCGTGCCCGCGGCGCCGGCAAGGTCTGATTCGATCGCATAAAGCAGCGCCGCGCCCAAATCCGGGGAGATGACCTGCTCGAGCTCCATGAAGTAGCTGAAGATGATCGACCCGGTGGCGCCGACGTCGGAGCGGATGTCGCAGAACGCGCACTTCGGCCGGCGCCCGACGCGGCCGCGGTGGTGATCGATGACGGCCGTCGGCTGCACGTCAGGCGCCAGCGGGCTGTTGGCGAAGTTGGGCTGGGTGTCGACGAGGACGATCGCGTCGTAGCGCTTCAGGGCGGCGTCGTTTCCCGCTTCGCTCCAGGGCGCGAGCTTCAGGTTGGTGAGCTGGGCGAAGATTTCGTTGATGCCTCCGCCGATGCGTCCCGATGCGCTGGAGGTGACCTTCGCGTCCGGCAGCTTCGCACCCAGCAGCGTGCACAGCGCCAGCGTGCTGGCCAGCGCGTCGGGGTCGGGGTGCTCGTGGGTCGTGACGAGGATGTTTTTCTTGTCGGCCAGCAGCTTCATGAGCGTGCGCGCGTGCGGCCGTCCGCGCGACCGGCGCGCAACGGCGACGGCGGAGCTGCTGACGGTGCCGACACAGGATTCAACGAACGCGGTCATGGGCTGGCCGGGATTATAGCGCGCGGGTGGCGAATGGCACGAACTTGCATCGTCTCCCTCGGCGCGCGACGTGAGCGTTTGCATCACGCGACCGATAACATACCCCGCTCGGGGCTGCCGCGAGAATCAGTGAAAATCCTGTGATTCCTTCGCTGATCGCGACGGTCGAGGATCAAAGGCGCGCGTGGGATCACGCCAGCCGTTCGGTCGCCACGTGGTACTGCGGGTCTTCCGACAGGTTCACCTCGACTAAATCCGCCGCCCGATCGAGCAGCTCGCGGCATTCGGGGCTGAGGTGGGTCAGGTGCAACCGCTTGCCGAGCTGGCGGTACTTGTCGGCGACGAAGTTGATCGCCTCCAGGCCGGACTGGTCGTAAACGCGGGTGTAGTAGAAGTCGATCACCACGTTGTCGGGATCGTCCCGCGGATCGAACATGTCCTTGAAGGAGGCGACGGAAGCGAAGAACAGCGGGCCGTGAAGCTGGTAAATCTTGCTCCCGTGCCCGTTGAACTTCACGTCGGTCCCGATGTGCGTGGCGAGCCGCCAGGTGAATGCCAGCGCGGAGACGATGACACCGAGAACGACGGCCGTGGCCAGGTCGTGCATCACGACGGTGTACCCGGCCACCAGAACCATCACGAGGACGTCGCTGGCCGGCGCCCGGCGGAACATCTTGAGCGAGGCCCACGCGAACGTGCCGATCACGACCATGAACATCACGCCGACGAGCGCCGCCATTGGGATCATCTCAATCCATGGGGACAGGAACAGGACGAACAGGAGCAGACAAACGGCGGCGACGACGCCGGAGAGGCGGCCCCGGCCACCGGAATTCACGTTGATCAACGACTGCCCGATCATCGCGCACCCGCCCATGCCCCCGAACAGCCCGCTGACGAGGTTGGCGGCGCCCTGCCCGATGCACTCCTTGTTCCCGCGGCCGCGCGTCTCGGTGATCTCGTCGATGAGCGTCAGCGTCATGAGCGACTCGATGAGCCCCACGGCCGCCAGCGTGAGCGAGAACGGCAGGATGATCCAAAGCGTCTGAAGCGTGAGTGGTGGGAAAACGTAGTCGAGGAAGAACGGGCGGGGCAGTCCGCCGGCGAGCCCGACGGAATCTTCGTTCACCGAGGCCATCGCTGCGGCGGCGGCGTCACCGTTGGCGGCAGACGCGTCGGCGACGTCTGGTTCCGCGTGTGCAGCCGCGTTCCGCTTCAGCACCGCCGGTCCGGCCGGCGCTCCCTGGTCTGCCATGAGCGAGATGCCCTTGGCGTCGGCGACGGCCTTGGCCTTGGCGTTGGCGAGGAGCATGTCGCCGACGGTCAGTACGACGTTGCGCTCTCCCTCTGCGGCAAGGGTCGGCGTGGCGCCCGAATTGGCGACGATCGCCAGGCTGGTCACGACGAGAATGGCAACTAGCGACGCCGGCACCGCACGGGTCAGCTTCGGCAGCAGCCAGATGATCCCCATCGTCAACGCGACCAGCGCGAGCATGATCCACAACGCCGGCCCGCGCAGGACGACGAGGTCCCCGGCCGGGCTGATCGTCTTGAAGCTGCCGAACTGCGCGAGCAGGATGACGATGGCCAGGCCGTTGACGAACCCGAGCATGACGGAATGCGGCACCATGCGAATGAACATTCCGAGACGGCCTATGCCCGCGGCAACTTGAATGAGGCCGCAAAGGATAACGGCCGGGAACAGGTACTCGATCCCGTACCTGGCGACGAGGGAGACGACGACGACGGCCATCGCCCCGGTCGCCCCGGAGATCATCCCGGGCCGCCCTCCGACCAGCGCGGCGACGAGGCAGACGAAGAACGCGGAGTACAGGCCGATGATCGGCGACACACCGGCGACGAAGGCGAAGGCGACCGCCTCGGGCACGAGCGCCAAGGCGACGGTCAGGCCGGAAAGGACATCATCTTTGTGCCGATGCGAGCGGTGAGTGAAAAAATTGAGCATGATGCGCTAATGCCTATGGATCGGGAGCGAAAACGAGCGCTCTCATTTGGGGGAAATCGTAACGATTCAGGAGAATACGTACTGCGGCGCGGGCAATCAGGGTGGCGTGAGTTGGGGGGTGATCGATGGCATCGTGAGGCGGAATATAGGGAGATCGTCGCGCCGCCGCAACCCGCGCGCGATGCGCGTGATATGTCGCACATCCTTCGGTTAGACTCCCACCATGCACCGTCTAGCGCTCGGTATCGTCCTTACGTTTTGCTTTTCCTCGCTCGCCGTCGCGCAGGATCTCACGGGGCTGTACCTCACATGGTCACGCGACCCGAGCACGACGATGACGGTCAACTGGGTCGACCTGTACCCGAAGAGCACAAACACCGTGTTCTATCGCGAGCAGGGGAGGGAAGAATGGAAGTCCGGCGACGCGAAGCAGACGGTCGTCGAACCGTCATCGCTCCAGCGCCGCTACCTTGAGCTGACCGATCTGAAGCCCGACACGCTCTACGAGTTCGGCATCGGCAAGCGCCCCGAAAAGCCGACCGACGGGTGGACGTTCCGCACCATGCCCGCGGCGCTCACCCGGCCGATCCGGTTCGTCACGGGCGGAGACATGATGCACAGCCGCGCGATGCTCGACGCGATGAGCGCGCAGGTTGCCCCGCTCGAGCCCGATTTCGCCGTGTTCGGGGGCGACCTCGCCTACGACAACGGGGTGACCGCGACGCGGGTCGTCGACTTCCTGCTCTCCTGGAAACAGCTTGGCATGACGCAGGATCGCCGGCTCATCCCGATCGTGCTGGTCATCGGCAACCACGAAGTGCGCGGCGGGTACGATGTCGAAATCCCCGACGACGCGCCGTATTTCTACGGCCTGTACACCCTTCCCGATGATCGGGCGTTTTATGCGCTCGATTTCGGCACGTACTTGTCGCTGCTCGTGCTCGACTCCGCCCACACGAACCCGATCGCCGGCGAGCAAACATCGTGGCTCGCCCAGGCGCTGGAGAAGCGCGCCGATCAGACGTTCCTCTTCCCCGTTTATCATTACCCCGCCTACGGCACGACCAAGGCCCCCGAAGGCAAGCTGCCCATCGACAACGCGCGCGCGATCACCATTCGCGAAAACTGGACACCGCACTTCGACCGGTTCGGCGTCACGGCGGTGTTCGAAAACGATCACCACAACTTCAAGCGCACCCACCCGCTCCGCGGTCATGCGCGCGACGACGCCAACGGCATCCGCTACCTCGGCGACGGCGCCTGGGGCGTCCGCACGCGCGACGTCCCCGACCTCTCGGAAGCGTGGTATCTCGAAAAGGCCGAGCCGCGAAATCACGTCTGGATCGTGGACCTGAAGCCGGACAAGACGGCGCACGTGCGCGCGATGGACCCGAAGGGCGAAGTCTTCGATGAGCTCCAGCTTCCCGCCGCCCGGACGCGCCCGGCGCCATGAGCCTGGTGCGTGCGTGTCGGCGCATCGTCCCCGCGAGCTCCCGCCGGCGGCTGCAACCTGTCGGACATCTCGCGGCCCGTCTGCCGTGCGGCAGCTTTTATATAGCCGCCAGCGGGAGCCTGCGGTCGCAACGGGCGATAGCGCCTACAGCGTCGATTCCTGCTTCACGATGATGTCGTACACTTCCTGCCCGGATTGCGCGGTGTTCAGCGCCTGGCGGAACTTGTCGATGGTCATCAGCCGGCTGATGCGCGCCAGCGCGTGGATGTGCGGGCCGGTCTTGTCCGGAGGCGATGTCAGCAGCCAGATCAGCGTGACTGGTCGCCCGTCGATGGCCTGAAAGTCGATGGGGGCGGCGGCCTTGCCAATGGCCATGACGAGTTCGGTCGTTCCCGTGCACTTGCCGTGGGGGATGGCCAGCCCGTTGCCGATGCCGGTCGTGCGGGTGGCCTCGCGGTCGAGGACCGAGTCGAGAACTTTCTTGGGGTCGGTGATCGACTTGTTCTCCGCGAGGAGGGTGACGAGCTCGCCGATGGCATCGGTCTTGGTCGTCGAGGTCAGGGGAACCTTGATGTTTTCGGGCTTAAGGATTTCCGTCAAACGCATGTCACGGCGCTCCGCGGCGATTACCGCCTGGGTGGTGTCGGATGAAGGGCAAAGCGGGAAATGGTACCCGCGGAGGGGAAGCGGAGCCAGAAAGGGGAAGGAAGAAGCCGCAGGAAGAAGCCAGAAGCCAGAAGGTCGCCGGTATTAGTGGTCTGGCTTCTGACTCTTGGTTTCCAGCGTGCGGAACTTGCGATGGCCGGCGGAAAAGTCGCGCAGTTCCGTGAGCTTCGTCTGCACGACGAGGGGTGGTCGATGACGATGACGGTGGGAAGAGAGGCATCAAGTGGCAGGCCTCGCCCCTATCTCGTTGTCGATGCAAGTTTTGTCTTATGGCTGCCACCGTCGGCTCTTGGAGGTTGGTGCATCCACGCGTTGAATGCCTCTCTGGGCATCAATCCCGTCTCGTCGAGCGTCTTGCGCACCGCGGCAACGTAAGTGGGCATCGCGCGCGGCGATCGGATGACCAACGGGAGCAACACGTCGGTTCGCGACCTTCCATGAGTGAAGACCTGATGCGATCCCTTGACGATTTTACGATCAAAGCCCTTCCTGCCGAGGAGATGGGTTAAGTCGTCGAGCTGGATTTGTTTACGCATGGTGGTGAACCACTCCCGCCTGTTGGCGCTTTACATCGTCCCGATACGCTGCGAACTTGCGGATCGCCGCATCGTCCAACACGTTTGCTGACGGTACCCGTACCGTGACATCGTTCCGCTTCGCCATGTGTCATTTCAGCATTCCCGCCAGCTTCGCGTATGCGAACACCCCGCCGGCCTCGATGATGGGCAGCACGTCGCCCAGCGGCTTCAGATCATGTCGCGTGTTCTGGGTTTTGTTGATGAGGACTTTCTCATCCATGCGGATTTCGAGCTCGTCGCCGGTGCGGATCTTGTCGACGAGGCGCTCGGTCGATTCGAAGGGGATGACGTACCCGCCGTTGACGCTGTTGCGGAAGAAGATGCGGGCGTAGAACTCCGCGACGACGGCTTTCACGCCCGCCTCGGCCAGCGCGAGCGGGGCGTGCTCGCGGCTGGAGCCGGAGCCGAAGTTCTTCCCCCCGATGATGATCGAGAAGTCGCTTTTGAACTCGTTCTCGCGGACGAAGTTGACGTCGCCCTGCGGCAAACCGCGCTGACCCTCGGGGACGCTGGAGAGCGCATACATCCCGAAGAACTTGCGCTCCTCGGGAATGGACGGATTAAACGAGAGGTACTGGGCCGGGATGATCTGGTCGGTGTCGATGTTGTCGGCAAGGACGTACGCTTTGCCGCTGATGACGTTTTCCATGTGAAACGAGTCCTTTTCTTCGGAGAGCGGGGCATGATAGGCGATCGCGCCGGTCGGGAAAAGGAACGACATCTCGCGCGAACGGGCAGCCACTGCCCCTGCCGCTTTCCAATCGGCAATCCGCAATCTAAAATCCAAAATCCCATGACCGTCTACGAAACCACGAACCACAACACGATCTACCACTGGGCGACGAGCCGCGGGCTATGGCCGGCGTGCGTGCCCGGGCAGCCCGACCGCATCCGCCTCGGCGGCGACGAGTTCGCGCCCGAGGACGAGCCGCTCGAGCCCATCGAGTGGTGGCGCTGGTTCCAGGAATTCGACCGCCGGAACTTGCAGGTGATCTACGACCCGTCGAAGGGGTGGTTCACGCTCGGGTCACGACTGGCGCCGTCGGGCAGCTAAAAAAAGCCGGGGATGTCATCCCCGGTCTTCCGTGTCTCAGGTTAAAAACGAATATGGTCGCGGATCCAGTCCCCGTCGAATGTTATGACGCTCGATGTATGTGATCGTGTTGCGCCAGTGCGACTCGTCGAAGATGAACTGGAGCCATTTCCCCTCGCTCCACACCGGGCCTTCGTGTGGCGTCAGACCGTGAATCGCCTTCGTCATCTCCTGCGCGAACCATTTCATGCTCTTATGAATGTCGCGCGTGGTGTAGGTAATCAGCAGGTGCATGTGCGTCCGCTCGATCGAACCTGCAATGATTGACCACGGGGATTCCTCAACACATTGCGCAATCGTATTCACGACTACTTGGATCATCTGCGGCGTCAGCCGCACCTCCGGGTGCTTCATCCGCTCCCGCGCCATGCGCAGTCGCATCGGGTCACCCGTGTGAAGCATGTGCGGTTCGATATAACCGATCTGCTCATCCCACGTCTCGGACCAATGACCCCGCTCGTCACCCGGCAACGAGGTGCCGTGGGTCGATTTGACGAAGTGGTATCCGATGGTGGCGTGCATTGTGGAACGATACTGAAGAAGACCGGAGATGCCATCTCCGGCTTTTTTGTCATCAAGCACTACTACCGCATGGCCGGCGTGGTCTGAATGTCCGCCTCGATATCCCAGTCGTCATAGAACAGGTTCTTTCCGTCGATCTCGATCTCCCCGCGCTGGAAGTCGGCCGGCTCGCTGCGGAGGCTGTGCTTCGGGGGGACGAGCGGAGAGCCGTAGTCGCGGTTGACGATCATCCGGTAGGCGTCCTGGTGGCCCAGGTAGAACTCGCGGATTTTCGGATCATCACTCTTCTGCAAGCCGTTCGACGCGTCGACCGGAAGCCAGCCCCAGGGGGCGATGTGGATTTCGCTCCAGTCGTGCATGTTGATTTGACCGGGTTTGGTCTGCCAGCCCGACTGCCAGCGCGCGGGAATGCCGGCGAACCGGCACATGGTGATGAAGAGCATCGCCTGCACGCCGCAGTCGCCCTTGCGGCGGGTGATGGCCTTCTGGGCGAAGCTGTCGATCGTGGAATACTCCTCTTCACCGTGATAGCGGATTTCCTTGCTGATGAAGTCGAAGATTTTGCGCGCTTTGATCAGGGGGTTGGTTTCGGCCCCGATGGCTTGTTCGACGGCGCGTTTGATCTCGGGGGTGAAGACGATGTGGGGTTTGCGCTCACTCAGGTACGGGGTGAAATCCCCGCCCGCTAAAGCGGGGCTCGCCAGGTTGTCATCGAGCTTGGGGTAGTAGGCGCTGGATGTGTACTCGAACTCGATCTCGAACGTCATGGGCTTCGAGGGGTCGGTGACGCGCTGTTCGAGGTAGACCGTGCGCTGGGGAGCGCCGGTAATGTCGATTTCACCTTCGGCATTCGGCGCGACGGTCGCTTTCCCGGGCGACGAACGGATCAGCTTCACGTCGCGCTGCCGGCGGTATTCCTGGGGGAAGGGGAGCCAGCAGCGCACGAGCGATCCCGCCCGCGCGCCGGGGGCGTTGGGGGCGATCGTCGCGGTGAACATCACGCGGTGGTGGACCGGTTGAACTTCCGTCTTCCCGGTCTCCTCCGCTTCGGCGATGACCTGCGCGAGGTGTGCGTTTAATGCGAACCGCTGGCTAACCGGCGTCTTCCCCGCCGCCTCGCGGCGATGGATCGCGTCATTGCTGAAGCGGAACAGGTTGACCGGTTCGCGCCGGAAGTAGGCGACGGCGCCGTCGATCATGCGATGCTGGAGCACTCCCTCGGTCCGCCATCGCTCGACGTCGGCTGCCGTCGCATCGGGGATTGAGTTCTGGATATTCGCGACCATCCCGTCGGCCTTGACGCTGTAATCGCGCCGCGTCCGGCGGATGATTTCCTTCATCTCCTCCCGCGCTTGCGCAGCCGATGAATCCGGATGCCCATCGTCCGTCGCCAGCAGCGTCTGCGCTTCGGCGAACTTGCCTTCCTTCAGCAGCGCCAGCGTCTGCTTCGCGATTGGGTCGTCGCTGGTGAACGCCAGCGAAGCGCCGGCCGGCTGCGTCGCGGGGGAGGCGGGGGAGGTCGGCATGGTCATGCAGAGGAGCCCGAGGAGGAGGAAGGGGAGTATCATCGCGAGGAATGATACTATCTTGTCCCTTCTCCCGGTACACCGGGAGAAGGTTAGGATGAGGGTGATTTCGTTCGTCCAGAACCACTTGACATTCGAAAAACCCCGGCCCTCTCCCGGAGTACCGGGCGAGAGGCCAGGGATTACATCCGCTGCCGGCCGCTGATCGCGTCGGCGAGGATGTTGCGGTTGGCGTATTCGATGTTGCTCCCGGCGGGCAGTCCGCGGGCGAGGCGGGTGACGTTCACGTTGGGGTACTGGGCGATCATCTGCTGGATGTGCAACGCCGTGCCGTCGCCTTCCATGTTGGGGTTCGTGCCCATGATGATCTCGCGGACTACGCCGCTGGCGATCCGCTTGAGCAGCGCGTCGATCGTCAGGTCGCCGGGATGGACGTCGTCGAGCGGCGAGATCCGTCCGAGCAGGACGTGGTACACGCCCTGGTAGAGCCCCGTCGCTTCCAACGCGAGCAGGTCTTTCGGCTGCTCGACGATGCAGACGAGCCCCTGGTCGCGCGTCGAGTCGGCGCAGATCGAACAGGGATCCTGTTCCGTCAGGTTGTAGCACACGGAGCAGTTCTTGATGCGCGTCTTCACGTCGTGGATCGCCTCGGCGAGCTTCAGCGCGTCGGCGGGTTTTTGTTTGAGCAGATGAAACGCGATGCGCTCCGCCGAGCGCGTACCGATGCCCGGGAGGCGGGCGAGCTCGTTCATCAGGTTCTGGATGCTCTGGGTGTAGCTGGACATGGGGGGGATTATAGCGCGAAGGGAGGAAGAATCCGTGGGCTCCCCGTGGCGGACCCCCACCGCGGAGGCGAGCGGCGCCGACCCGAGCGCAACTGCCGGGCGGCTCAAAACGACGCGC
>JBBSLV010000090.1:0-11332 GCA_038233535.1 Tepidisphaerales bacterium
CGGCGGCTACAACCTGTCGGACTCCCCACACTCCGTCGGCGGTGCGACAGCTTGTAGCCGCCGGCGGAAGCCCGCGGTCGAAACGCGGGGAAGAACCGAACTTCTCACTCGCCACGCATCGCTCATCAGCGCTCTTGCGGATAGAATCCCCCGCCCCCTGAAGAAAGAGACGTTCGCGACCCTATGCCCATCGCCACCCTCACCAACATCGAAAAAACCTTCGGCAAGCGCGTCATGTTCGACAAGCTGTCGTTCAACGTCTACCGCGGGGAGCGCATCGGGCTGATCGGCGCCAACGGCGCCGGCAAAACCACGCTCTTCAAGCTGTTCACCGGCGAAGTCATCCCTGACGCCGGCAAGGTGTCGATGCGCGACGGCGCGAAGCTGGGTTACCTCTCGCAGGATCCGCAGTTCGAGCCGACCAACACCGTCCTCGACGAGGCCGAGCTGGCGTTCGGCGAATTGCACGACCTGGCTCACAAGTTGCGCGATCTCGAGCACGCGATGGCCGAGGAGCAGGGCGATGCGCTGCAGAAGACGCTCGATCGATATCAGGTCGTGCAGCACGATTTCGACGTGGCCGGGGGGTATGTCTGGCACAACAAGCTTGAGGCGGCGCTGCTCGGCGTCGGGTTGGGGCGCGAGACGTGGGAACAGAACGTCGACACGCTTTCCGGGGGGCAGCGCTCGCGGCTGGCGCTGGCGCGCATTCTCATCGCCGAACCCGACATCCTGCTGCTCGACGAGCCGACGAACCACCTCGACCTCGCCGCTATCGAGTGGCTCGAAGGTTATCTGGAAGAGTTCCGCGGCGCGGTCGTGCTGATCAGCCACGACCGGTTTTTGCTCGATCGGTTGGCAACTCGCATCGCCTGGCTGCACCAGCAGAAGCTGCCGACGTACAAGGGCAATTATTCGGAGTTCATCGTCCAGCGCGACTTGCAGGAGCTGACGCAGGCGCGGCATTTTGAGGAGCAGCAGGAGGACATCGAGAAGCAGAAGGAGTTCATCCGCCGATTCGGCGCGGGGCAGCGGAGCAAGGAAGCGAAGGGGCGCGAGAAGCGGCTCAACCGGCTGCTCAAGAGCGACACGCTGGTCCAGGGGATCGAGACGCAGAAAAAGATCAACCTCTCGATCGGCACCGACCAGCGCGCCGGCGATCAGGTGCTCGACGTGCGCGAGCTGAGCAAGGCTTACGAGAACAAGCCGCTGTGGAAGGACATCAAGTTCCACGTGAAGCGCGGGGAGCGGATCGGCATCATCGGCCCCAACGGAAGCGGCAAGACAACGCTGCTCGAAGTGCTGCAAGGTCGGCGCGACGCCGATGGCGGGGAGATCAAGTGGGGCGCGAACCTCAACATCGGGTACTACGACCAGCGCCTGGACGAATTCGACCCGGAAAACACGGTGCTTGAAGAGGCCTGGGCCGAGCGCGACGCGAAGGAGCAGGAGATCCGCGACGTGCTGGCGCTGATGCTTTTCCGCGGGGAGGACATTCACAAGCCGATCGGGCTGCTCTCCGGCGGGGAGCGGGCACGGGTTCGGCTGGCGCAGCTGCTGCTGGATAAGCCGAACGTGCTGCTGCTCGACGAGCCGACGAACCACCTCGACATCGCCTCGGCCGAGGCGCTGGAAGGGGCGCTGAACGGCTTCCCCGGCACGCTAATCTTCGTCAGCCACGACCGGTACTTCCTCGACAAGGTGTCCAAGCGGCTGCTCGTGCTCCAGCCCCCGGGGGTGATCGACTTCGACGGCAACTACAGCGACTGGCACGCAAAGCTCGACGCGCAGAACCAGCAGGCGGCCGAGGCGGCCCGGCCTCAGTCGAAAAAGCAGCAACGGTCGCAGCCCGTCCAGCAACAGCAGCAAAAGCCCAAACCGAAGCCCGACAAGGGTCGCGACAACCCGTATGCCCGCCCCTTCGGCAAGCTGTCGATGAAGGATCTGGAGGCGCAGATCGCCGACACCGAACTCGCGCTGGACGAGTGCCGGCAGAGTTTGGGCGGCCCCGGCGCGTTCAAGGAGCCGCGGCGCGGGCAGACGCTTCAGACGGAGTACGACGCGCTGGCGAAGAAGCTCGAGCAGCTCGAGGCGGAATACTTCGCCAGAGAATCATGATTCACAAACAATACCGCAATCCCATCCTGCTACCTGCAACTTTGTTGCATCTGGCGCGTAGGTGGTGTACATCAACTCCACATGGCCCTGACGCTTTCCCAACTTCGCAAACGGTACGTCGGCCCCGACGGCAGCGTCGTGCCGGTGGTGGACATTGAGACCTTTCACCTCAGTGATGCCGAGCATCTCGCGCTGGTGGGCACGAGCGGGTCGGGCAAGACGACGCTGCTGCACCTGATCGCGGGGATCCTCACTCCCGACAGCGGGCGGATCGTGTTTGACTTCAGTGGCGCGGTCAACATCGTGGGGCTGAGCGAAGCCCGGCGCGACGTCTTCCGCGGGCGGCACATCGGGTACGTTTTTCAGTCCCACCATCTGCTCCCCGGCTTCACGGCGATGGAGAACGTGCTGCTGGGCATGAGCTTCACCGGACGCAGGCACGATCCCGAATGGGCGGCGCACCTGCTCAACGAAGTCGGGCTGTCGCAGCGGCTGGATTACAAGCCGGAGAAGCTTTCGGTCGGCCAGCAGCAGCGCGTCGCGGTGGCGCGGGCGCTGGCGAATCGACCCAAGGTCGTGCTCGCCGACGAACCGACCGGCGCGCTCGACGCGACGAACGCCCAGCAGGTGCTCGACCTGATCCGCAAGCTCTGCGGCGAGGTGCGGGCCGCCCTGCTGCTCGTCAGCCACGATCCGCGGATGACGGAACAGCTGCCACGCTCGGTGTCGCTGGCGGAATTGAACCGCGCACCGACGGGCATGGTGGGCAGCAGATCGTGAATACTTAGAAAGAAGTTGAACCGCAGAGGCGCGGAGAGCGCGGAGGAAAGAAGAAGGAATCGCTAACGTGACGCGTCTCCGCGGTGGATCGAGTTTATGAACGTTTTCCAGTTAGTGCTGAAACAGATGCGCCAGCGCAGCCTCTCGACGTGGCTGACGCTGCTGTCGGTCGTGCTCGGCGTGGCGCTGGCGATCGCGATCATGATCCTGCGCCGCGAGGCGCAGGCGATGTTCGGGCAGACGGACTATGGGTACGACGTGCTCGTCGGTCCCAAGGCATCGCCGCTCCAGCTCGTGCTGAACACGGCGTACCACATCGACCGCAGCCCCGGCATGGTGTCGTACACGATGTACGAGGCCCTCAGCGGACCGGACTATCGGCGGAATGTCCGGCTGGCCGTGCCGTTCGCGGTGGGGGACACCTACAAAAACCAGCGCATCATCGGGACGCTGCCGTCGCTGTTCGGCATCGCCGGCGATGGCTCGACCATGCCCGACGAGCGGGCGTTTCAGTACCGGCCCGGGAAGCGCTATGAATTGAGCGACGGCCGGGTGTTTCATCCGCAAAAGTTCGAGGCCGTCATCGGATCGGAGATCACGAAGATCACCGGCCTGAAGCTGGGCGACAAATTCAAGGCGACGCACGGCGGGTCGCGCGAAGGTCAGACCGCCGACGAGCACGACACGGAGTGGACGGTCGTCGGGGTGCTCGAGCCCACCCAGACCGCCAACGACCGCGTCCTGTTCATCCCGCTGATCAGCTTCTACGCCATCGGGGAGCACGAGGACGCGCTGGAGGCAATCTCGATTTATCGCCCCCAACCGGAGGCGCCGACGGAAGCGCCGATGGAGAAGCAAAAGGCGCTGGAAGACTTCCTCACCGGCGCAACCCCCGCTGGCGAGCCCGCTTCAACGGGCGGGTCCCCCCGTTCTCCCGACGATCACGAGAATCACGACGCCGACGGAAAACAGGACCACGCCCCCGAGGAGCACGACGATCACGCCGGTCACGCCGGTCACGCCCACATCGAGCAATACGACCTCAACCCCGACGGTACGATCCACCTCGATTTGCCCAAGGACAAGTGGATGGTCTCCGCCATCCTCGTGCAGTCGCGCAGCCCGTTTCTCGCCAGCAGTTTGATGTACCAGATCAATAACGGCGTGGAAGCGATGGCCGTCAACCCCGCCAGCGTCATGCGCGAGTTCTTCGCCAACTTCGTCGAGCCGGGCACGAAGCTCTGGCTGCTCGTGGCCATCCTCGTGACGCTGGTGGCCAGCGTGTCGATCCTGGTGAGCATTTACAACGCGGTCGTCGCAAGACTGCGCGAAATCGCGATCCTACGGGCCTTGGGTGCGACGCGCCGGCGGATACTCGCGCAGATTTGCCTGGAAGCGGGGCTGATCGGGGCCGCGGGGGCGGTTTTCGGGCTGATTCTGGGTCATCTCCTTGCCGCCGCCGCGTCTGCGCATCTGCGCCGGCTCATGGGTGAAGGGCTGAATTGGACCCGCGTGGGCGGTGAAGAAGCGCTATACTTGGTAGCCGTCACCGTGATTGCCGTCCTCGCCGGGCTTGTGCCGGCGATGAAAGCCTACCGCACCCCGGTCGCAACGAACCTGGGGGCGGGATAAGCGGTAGAATCAAGAGCGTCCACGATTTCTATGAAAAAACAGTAGGGTTTTTATGACGTTCCGACCGCTCGTTCTCATCCTCCTTGTCGCCTTTCTTATCGCGCCAATCACGGTCGCGCAGACGACTCAACCGTCGGCCGACGCCACCGCCGTCCCGCTCGACATCCGCGCCAACAACCTCATCAGCCGCGGCGAGTTCCAGCAAGCGCTCCCGCTGCTCGAAAAACTTGCGCAGCAATCGAGGGGCGATTCGCTCAAGTTCGGCCGGATCCAGGAGCAGATCCGCATGGTCGAGCGGATGCTCGCGACCGGCGCCACGAGCCAGCCGAGCGTCGCCACCAGCGCCGAGGAGCGCACGCCGCACTCTGCCCCCAAACCCGGGGAGGTGCGCGAGACCAACATTAAGGAACTGGGCAACTTCGACTACGACGCCGACAAAGGCAGTCCGATCCCCGACGACGTGAAGGCGTTGTCGGGCACGACGGTCCGGGTGAAGGGGTTCATGATCCCCATGGACCAGGCCAGCAACGTGACGAGCTTCGCGCTGGTGCCCGATTTGTTCGCCTGCTGCTTCGGGCAGCCCCCGCAAGTGCAGCACATGATCATCGCCACCTGTCCGCCGGGCAAAGCCGTCAGCTATTACCCGGACGAGCTGGTCGTGGAAGGCACGTTCAAGGTTGACGAGAAGAAAGAAGACGGTTTCATCATCAGCTTGTTCGAGATGGAAGTGTCGAGCGTAAAACCGACGGCGAAGTAACACGTGGGTGAAGTTATGACGATAGCAATGGCGCCTCTCCCCATGACCCGGCGGATCAACGTCCGCATGGTCGTTTTCGCCGCCCTCGTGCTGGCGATCGTGGCGTTCCCGGTCTACTGGTACCTGAGCGTCGCCCTCACCGGCGGGATCCGCGACGCGGGCAACGGGTACAAGGAAGTGGACCTCATGGCCATGGTCGAGTTCCCGTTCGACCAGAAGTACGGCACGGTCGACGACGTCCCGGAGAAGTACCGCGCCTTGGATGGGCAGAAGGTGATCCTCACCGGGGAAATGGTCCCCATGCAGTCGGCGGCGCCGGAAATCCAGTCGTTCTCGCTCGTCTACTCCGTCTCCAAGTGCTGCTACAGCGGGGAGCCGCAGGTTCAGCATTTCATCCACTCAAGCGTCAAGGACGGCAGGAAGGTTCCCTATTACAGCAATCTCGTGCAGGTCTCCGGCACGCTCCACGTGAACGTGACAAAGGCCGATGGCAAGGTCGACAGCGTGTTCCAGTTCGACGTGGAGAACGTGAAGCCGCTGGGGTGAAGCGAGTTATTAAAGAGCTTGTGGAAACCCCGGAATCCCCGGGACTGCGCTGCGGTCGCAAAGCTCCCTGCGCTACGCCCCGGGGCGTAGCGCAGCACGCTTCAGCGTGCGCAGCGAAGTCCCGGGGATTCTTCAGCTACGTTCGCACGTACCCATGATTCCTCGGTTTGCTCCGGCTCCCCCCCCGATGACAGCTCACCGATTAAACTCCGTCAACCCACCCTCCGGCGTGTCCCACATCAGCAGAATGCCCAGCCACACCTGAAGCGCCACCGCCGCGATCAGGAGCAGGCCGAGACCGAAGATCAGCCCGCGCTTGCGCGGCGCGAAGCGCGCGATCAACGCCAACACCAACGGCAGGAGCACGATCGCGCCGGTGGTGATCACGTGCACCATCCGCCGGTCCGACACCTTGATGTGATGGTTCCACAACCCCGCGAAGTCCCAGATGTTCGGCGCCGATTCCGAGCGGAGCAGAACCCACCATCCGAACCCCATCGTCGCAAGGGCAAGCAGCGCGGTGAGCAGCCAGAACCGCGCCGACGGGACGCGCCCGCGGTCGACGACTTCCACGCGGCCGGCGCCGGCGCCGCCGACTTCCTCGAACGTGCCCGGCGCCGGGCCCACGCGCGGGCGCACCGGGCGGGCGCCATACGCGGCGGCGAGGTCGCCCAGCTCGTCCGCCGGCTCGACGAGCATCGCGGCGCGCATGCTGTTGGCGGCGCGGAGCGACAACCCCAACGACGCGAGCGCGAACGCCACGGAAAAGCCGGCAAGAATCACGTGAAACTGAAGCGGGGGGAGCGCCCGCTCCAGGTCGCGTTTGAGGTCCGTCTGCGCCTCGGCGGCGGGGGAGTCGGTGTCGAATTGGGTGACAGCTTCGGTGGTCGACGGTAGCAGCGGAGCTGCCGTCCCCGGGCTGGAGGTCGAGGTGGATGGGGAGAGCGCCGCCGGGTTCGTCGTGGGTGTTTCGAGCACTTCCTCAACGGTTGACCCGCCGCTCGGCGCCCGCTCCGGTGGCACGGCCGCCATCGCACGCCCCTCCATCACGCCCACGCCCCGGCGGTAAACCATTTCCCCGCCGTACCACGCGCTGACGAGCGTCGCGCCCACGCCCAGCACCAGCAGCGCCATCAGCGGGAGGTGCACCTTTCGCCGCCATGCGTCCGAGCCGCTGAGCCACACGACCACGACCAGTGAGAGCAGCACGACGATCCCCCCGTTGAGGAACGCGTGCCGCTGGAGCATCGCCCACCCCGGGTCGTCGGCCACGACCGGGCTGCTCGCCAGCGTCTGACTCCACGTGCTTTCCAGCGGCGCGGGGTTCTGCATGCGCACCACGTCGCTCAGCGCGTACAGCCCGGCGAACGCGGTCGGGATCGACAGCAGCGCCCCGAGCAGAATCATCCACCGCCCGGCGATGCGGAACCCGCTCCTCCGCCAGCCGAGGAAGCTGAACAGCTCGATCAGCGTGCCGGTCAGCAGCAGCGCGATGGGGAAATGAATCAGGACGACGTGAAGGTTGGGATTGACGAGTTCGTTGGCGGGCACGGGCTGGCTCCTTCCGAAGATCGGGCACGAGAGAGACGAGGGAGCATAACGTGCGCGGCGCGAGGGTGACAAGGTGAGGAAGATGAGGGGAGAGGGGTGGACGAGGGGTGGAAGGGTTCAGGGTTCGGGGTTCAGTAAAGACCAGCCCGCGCGTCCTGAACCCTGAACCCCAACGGGGTTGATTCGTGTTCTACTTCCCCTGATTCCAGTAAATCCGCACGTTCTTCGTCTGACGACCCACCGCAACGATGTCCGGCCTCCCGTCCCCGTTCAGATCCGCGACGGCGAGGTCTTCGACCGCGACGCCGCCGGGGTCGAGTTCGGATTTTTCCCATTTGGTTCCGGCGTCGTCGATGGAGCGGTAGACGCGCACGCCGTTGTGCGCCTTGCCGGGAAGCGGGTCGCGCACGCCGACGATGATTTCGTCAGAGCCGTCGCCGTCCAAATCGGCGCACCAGATCGCGTGGCCCCAGCGAAGCTGGTCGTCAACGAGGTGCGGCTCGGCGCGCCAACGCTCGACGGGCTGTGGATAAACGACTACCCGGTGGCCGTGCCACGGTTCGATCGTGGCAATGAAAGCTTGACGACCCGTTGATTTCCCGACCTTGATCTCGCTCGAGCCGCGATTGCTCGAAGCGTTCGTCTGGTCGCCGGAGGCGAGCGGAACGTCGGTCCATACACCCTCGACTTTGCTCGTCGCGGTGACCCCCTCGTAACTCGCGACGAGGATTCCCGCCGCAGGGCCGCCTGCCGGTTGAATCACCTGAAGGTTATGCGCTACGTGCAGCGAATCGCTGATCGTCTCCGCCGGCCACTGGGGCTTCGTGGGTTCGTCGGGGATTCGACGAAACTGAATCTTCACCCCCGTCTCCGCCCAGTTCTTCTCCTTCGTCGACCCCCGGCCCATGAGCGGGACGGTCACCAGCACCTTCCTTCCGGTCCCGTCCAGGTCCGCGAAGCGCATGCGGTGCAGCGTCGGCTCGTCGTAGTTGATCGGAAACATCTCCCAAGGGTCGTCCAGCGTCTTCCCTCTGCGCAGCCACTGAAGCGTCGATGCATCCCTCGTGTTGCCGGGTTTCCATCCCGCGCCCAGCGTCAGGTCGATCTGCCCGTCTCCGTCGATGTCGTGCGCGTCGATGCAGACGTTGTCGAGCGCGGTTTTGCCCTCGGTGATGACGCGCATCTTCCACGTCGGGTTCTCATACCAGACCATCCGCTCCTTGTCGGCCACAACGATGTCGGGTTTCCCGTCGGCGTTGATGTCAACGAGGATCACGCCGTAGCCGATCTTCAGGCCGGCGTCGATTTCCTGGGGCTTGAACGTAGGGAGACGATCGGCCAGCACGATGTGCCCGGCGCAGACGACTGCAAGGATGAAAACGTTCATCTTCATTCGTTCACTCGCTGAGTGTCCTGTCCGCGCAAGTCATTTGGTCGGGTCTGGCGGGTCCGCCGCCGCGGGGGGGCGGGGGCGCGGGGGAGCGCTGGGCGCGACGATGAACGGGCGCTGCGCGATCAGTTCCCCGTTGGCGTGCAGTTCCAGCCAGAACTTGCCCGGCTGGGGGATGCGCACCCCTTCCATCTCGGCAATCACGTCCACCACCGCCAGCGGATCCTTCATCACGATCTGCTGGGTGGAATCGATCACGGCGACGTTGTTCGTCGCGCTGTTGATGGCGATCCTCAGATTGTATTTGCCGTGCCCTCCCGTCAGGCTGAACAACAGCGCCAAGCGCGGTTGATGGGCGGGGAACGCGCTGAGACGAAGCACGTTAAAGACGTTGACGAGGATCAGATTGCCTGTCCGGTCAATGCGGTGGGCGCTCTCGCACAGGATCATGGAGATGCAGGTCAATGCAACCGGACTGGATGAATCGGACTCAGCCACCATGTCACCTCGTTGAGCCACCCGCCGCCGCGTGCGCGTGGACTTGTTTTTCGGCGTGGTAGCTGCTGCGGACCATCGGGCCGGACTCGACGTGGCGCAACCCCTTCGCTTCCCCGCGGACTTTCCAACTCGCGAACTCATCCGGGTGCACCCAGCGCTCAACCGGCAAATGTTTGACCGACGGTTGCAGGTACTGCCCGAGCGTGAGGATGTCGCAGCCGATGGCGACGAGGTCGTCGATCACCGCGTCGATCTCGTCCTCGGTCTCCCCCAGCCCGAGCATCATGCCCGTTTTGGTCGTGAACCCCTGGTCCTTTGCGATCTGGAGCAGTTTCAATGACCGGTGGTACTTTGCCTGCGGGCGGACGACCTTGTACAGCCGGGGGACGGACTCGATGTTGTGGTTGAGGATTTCCGGGCGCACGTCGAGGACTTGTTGCAGCGCGGCCCAGTCGCCGCAGAAGTCGGGGATCAGCACTTCGATGCTCGTGTCCGGCGACTGAAGCCGAATCTGGCGGATGGTCTCGGCCCATACGCCCGCGCCCCCGTCGGGCAGCTCATCACGGTTGACGCTCGTGATGACGACGTGTCCCAGCCCCATGACCCGCACCGCGTCGCCCACGCGGACCGGCTCGTCCAGATCGAGCGTCGGAGGCTTTCCGGTGGCGACATGGCAGAACCCGCATGAGCGCGTGCAGACGTCGCCGAGGATCATCAGCGTCGCCGTGCCCGCCGACCAGCATTCGCCCATGTTGGGACACTTGGCGGACTGGCAAACCGTGTGCAGCCGGTGGCTGTCGACGAGTTTCTTCAGCTTCGCGTACCCGTCGCCTCCGGGCATCTTCATCTTCAGCCACGAGGGTTTGTGTCCCATCGTGTTGGATGGAGCGACGTCAGGTTCGTTTGACAGAAGCAGGTGGTTTAACGATATGGGCATGGGTGGTGATTGTTGATTGTCGATGATTGAGCATCTTAGGAACGGTCCGAATGAGTAGCAAACCGGTCGTGGCGATGGCGCTTGCGCGGGCCATGCACGATGTTATGTTCTCGCCCGATGATCTGGCGCGGTTGCGCGACGCCGCGAGCGTCGTCGGCCCCGCCGAGACCGGCGCTGCGAACCACATCCGCCCGTTGCTCAACGACGCCGCTGTCGCGATCACCGGATGGCAGACCGCGCGATTTGATGCGACCTTGCTCGATTGCGCCCCGAAGTTGCGGCTGATCGCCCACAGCGCCGGGTCGGTGAAGAATCTCGTCAACGACACCGCCTACGACCGCGGCATCCGCGTGATCAGCGCCGCCGCCGCCAACGCCCCGCCCGTCGCGGAGACGACCGTGGCGATGATGGTCGTCATGCTCAAGCGCATCCCCTGGCTGCTGTCGGCGCACGGCGACAAGGGCGCCATCCGCACGGCGCCGGTGCGCGAGCTGCGCGACGTGCGCGTCGGGCTGATCGGCGCGAGCCGCGTCGGCCGGGAAGTCGTGCGGCTGCTCAAAAGCTACCCGCGGGTGCGCGTGCTGGTGCACGACCCATTTCTCACCGAGCCGGACGCGCGCGAGCTGGGGGTGGAGATCGCGTCGCTTGATGACGTGTGCCGCTGCGACGTCGTCTCCGTCCATGCGCCGAGTTTGCCGACGACGCGCCACGTGTTCAACGCGCGCACGCTGGGTTTGCTGCCCGATCACGCGGTGCTGATCAATACCTCGCGCGGGGTGCTGATCGACGAGGCGGCGCTCGTCGCGGAGGTGCGCCGGCGCCCGCTGTACGTTTACCTCGACGTGACCGACCCCGAGCCCCCGGCTTGTGATGCGCCGCTGCTGCGCGAGCCGAACATCCTGATCACCCCCCACGTCGCCGGCTGCATGAACCAGGGCCGACGTGACATGGGGCGGATGGCGATCGATGAAACCCTTCGCTTTCTTCGCGGCGAGCCGCTGGAGCAGGAAGTCACCCGCGACATGCTTCCAACGCAGGCGTGAGCGGGCCATGCCGCCTGCGGATTCTGTCGCGCCGGGATCGCGCCTACCCGCTTTCGGACGCCGCGCGTTACCATTTCCCC
>JBBSLV010000091.1:0-11312 GCA_038233535.1 Tepidisphaerales bacterium
AACCGGACCGGCCGGTTCGAGGCCGCCCACACCGGCAGCATCTTCCTCGACGAGATCAACAGCACCTCGCCCAAGCTCCAGGTGAAGCTGCTCCGGGTGCTCCAGGAGCGCGAAGCGATTCCCGTCGGCGCCACCGAAGCGATCCCGGTGGACGTGCGCATCATCGCCGCCACCAATCGCGATCTCGAGGAGGAGATCCGCCGCGGCAATTTCCGCTCGGATCTGTTCTACCGGCTCAACGTCATCGCGCTCAACCTGCCGACGCTCCGCGAGCGTCGCGACGACCTGCTGCTGCTGATCGAGTCGCTGCGAATGCGATCGACGGGCGGGTACATCCTGGCGACGCTGGCGGTGGTGACGAGCCTGCTCACGCTGCTGTCGATGCTGAAAATATGGAGCTTCGCGTTCTGGTCCCCCGCGCCTGGGACCCTCGAGAACGCGCCGCGCCCGCCGCAGCGGCGCGGGGCGGGCTTGATCGTCATCGCCGCCATGGTGCTGCTGGCGTTGTCGGTGGGTTTCGGCGCGGAGTATTACATGGACGTCGCCCGCGTCGCCGCCCGTGGGGTGCTCGACCCGCGCCCGTACGTGTCGGCGGTGCTGGGGAACGTCGGGGAGGTGCAGCCGTGACGCAATTCCTCCTTCACCTCACGCTCGCGATCCTCTGGATGCTCCTGTGGGGGTCGTTCGACCTCTACACGTTCCTCGCCGGGATCGTCGTCGGGTTCCTGCTGCTCGCACTCGTCGGGCGGACGACGGGCAGGTCGTTCGCGTATCCCGTCCGGCAGGTGGCGGCGCTTGGCTATCCCACGCGCCTCTGGCGGCTCGTTCATTTTGCGGCTTACTTCGTGAAGATACTGGTCATCGCGAATTGGCAGGTGGCGAAGCTCGTGCTTGCGCCGTCGATGCCGATCCATCCGCGGATCGTGCGTTATGACGTGACGGGGCTGACTCCCGTGCAGATCACGACGCTGGCCAGCGCCATCACCCTCACGCCGGGCACGCTCTCGACCGACATCTCCGCCGACGACCGGTTTCTCTACATCCACTGCATCAACGCCCCCGACGCACGGCAGGCAGTGCGCGAGCTGGACGACCTGAAGGAACACCTGCTGAAGGGAGTGTTCACGTGATCGGCGCGCTGCTCTGGTACGCGATCGATTTCGCGCTGGTCGTCGTTTTCGTCGGCATGGCGTTTTGCGTCGGCCGCTTGCTGCGCGGCCCGCACCTGGCGGACAGGGCGCTCGCAGCCGACACGCTGATCACCCACCTGATGGCGTTGGTCATCCTCTTCACGATCCGCATTGAATCGCTGCTTCTGTTCGACGGCGTGCTCGTCCTGGCGCTGCTCGCGTTCATCACCACCGTCGCCGCCGCGCAGTACATCGCCCGACTGCACCTGCGGCACGCGCGGCAGGCGCCGATCTCACACAAGGGGGAGCAATGATCATCGCCATCCTCGACCTCATCACCATCGCCGCGCTGCTGTTCGGGCTGTTCTTCATGTTCGCCGGCGCCCTGGGGTTGTGGCGGTTGCCGGACTTCTTCAACCGCGCGCACGCGGCCAGCAAATGCGTGACGCTGGGCGTCAGCGGGTTGCTGATCGCTGCCGTGCTTCACTTTGCGGCGCTGTACGCGTCCCCGCAGCGCGACGCGCCGGCGTGGGAGAGCCTCTTCGGCGCCGCGACGAAGTCCGTGCTCGTCATTGTCTTCCTGTACACGGCCGCGCCGGTCGGGTCGCACATGCTCGCCCGCGCGGCGCACCTGGACGGGGCAAAGAAGGACCATCGCACGCTTGGCGACGACCTTGAAACCGACCGGGCTGAATCGCGGGCGTGAAATCGAACCCGCCGCGCCTACACTGCTGCGTCTGGAAACGGAGTTTCGCCAAAATCGGCAGGTACGGGCAATGCACACACTGTCTCGCGCACAACAGCAGCAGCAACTCGGCATCGGGGGCGCCTTGGCGCCGAGCCGGCGCAAACACCAGGTGGACCTGCTCCTCCGCGCCCACGGGCTGCTCTCGCATAGCGGGCAGGACGATCACGCGGAGATGGAGCAAATCGCCGGAAACCTCCTGCGCAGCTTTCGCGAGCAACAGCGACGGCTGCGGGCGCACCGCTGCGCCGCCGATTCGCGGATCGAAGCATTTCTCGCCGAGCACTTCGCCGACTTCGAACCGCGCCTTTCGCTTCCGGATACGACGATCGTCCTCGCCGAGCACGGCGTGGCGCGCGAGCTGTCCCTCCCGCGCCAGGGGGATTCGCACGCCGGGCCGCTGCTCACGAGCTACCGCGTGCGCAACGGCGTGCTGCACAACCCGAAAAGCGACCGCCGCACGACGGAGGGAACGTTTCACGTCGCCGAGGGCGGGCTGCCCGTGCCGGGCGACAAGAAAGCAGTGCCCAAAAGCGTGTTCGCGGAGATGTTCCGCCGGGCGATGAACGCGCCGGACGATCTGATGACCCTGCCATACACCGCGCAGGAGAAAGAGCCCGCGCGGGCGTGGGTGTCGCTGCTGCTTCGGCCGCTCGTGTGCCCGGCGGTGTCGGGGGTCACGACGAGCAAGTCGATGGAGGTGCGGTTCTTTTCGCCCGGATCGCTCGTGAGCAACCTCGATTTCGTCGAATCGATCTTCGGCAACGGTGGCGATCCGGAACTGGCGGAGAATGACGCGGGGCTGGACGTTTCACACTGGACCGGCCATACGGGCTGCGTCATTCTCGCGCCGCATTTGATCGAGCTGACGAAGAAGGAGCTGGGGTTGCCGCACGTCAATCAGGCGACCGAGCGCCAGCGGCGCGACGGCATGTGCTGGCGCGACGCGAGCGAAAAGTACAACGACGGGTCGGCATTCAAGCTCACCTGCCGCACGACGGCGGGCGTGATCGTCACGCTCATCGCGGACAACTACTACGGATACTGCAAAAAGGAAGTGAAGACGCAGATCAGCTACGCCGCGAACCTCTACGGCAACGTCGAGGAGGAACATGCCGGCGGGGCACTGGCGTTTCCAAGCTGGAGTTTGGGCACCGAATATAGCCCCAGCGGCAGCAGCCTGCGCACCGGGCGGACGTTCGCTGACGTGGCGCGCGATTATGCGGGCTTCATCGACGTCCGCCCCGAAGGCTACGGTGTCGACAAGCGCTTCGGGCAGTTGATCTACATTCCCGAAACCTCGCGCGCCAGCGTCGACCGGCAGCAGGTCTGGTGGACCGACGCCGCCGGCAAAGAGCAGAACCTTCCGCTGGAGCCGGGAAAAATCTACATGAGCCCCTGGGGCGGGAAGATGCGCTTCGAGAAGCATCCCGGCGCCCCGAGCTGGCGGCTGATCGGAACGGCCGGGGAGGGCGTGTTCTGCCACAAGCCCTGCACCGTCAGCGGCGGGGGGAAGAGCGAAATTTCCAAGTCGCTGCGCGATTACATGCTCTACGGCCCGCTCTTCGTCGCCGAAGCGGAGAAGGATCTGGCGCAGGTCCGCGAGATCCTCGCGTATGACTATACGAAGCGATGGCGTCACGATTCCCCGGAGAAACCGGAGTACCCGACCGGACGAAGCCGCCCGATTCTCGCGCCCGCACGGTCGCTGGGCAGCGTCATCAAGCTGCTCACGCCGTCGAAGGATTTCACCGACGAGTACAACGATTGGCTCGCGTCAATCCCGAACTATGTGCTGGCGATGCTCTTCATCATCAAGCGCTTCCACAAGCAGGAGTGGGGCGACGACTGGGAGAGCCATTTCAGCGTGGACGTCGTGAACGGCTTTCCCGGTCACGAGCTGAAGCTCGACGGGAGAAAGCTCGTGGGCACGTACCTGCGCGTCGGGCTGCTCCCGGGCAACGCCTGGCGGACGTTCAAGCTTCGCCAGGACTTCGCGGCGGCGGCGAAGGTGCAGACGGAGGACGACATTTCCGCATCCGTCATCGTCCCGGCGTCGCAGTTGGAAAACCTCCCGCCCGGGCGCAGCGCGGGATCGTACAAGTTCGTCGACAACTGCGAATATCGGCTGTTCCAGCGCCCGGATGAAGCCATCCACCGGGGGTTCGACGAGCAGACGGAGCGCGACCTCTCCGAGGAGGCGAACTTCATCTCCAACTATCAGCCGCTGACGGCCGACGAAGCGCGCGACATCGTCGCGCACGTCGCCGACTTCGAGCAGTTCACGCCCCCGATGAAAGGTATGCTCGCCGCCGCGGCCAAGGGCGGGGCGGGTTACGTCGTCTCGTCCGATCGTCCGCGGCTTGTCGACGGAAAGCCGACGAAGAATCCGCGATATCTCCAGACGCGGCCGGATCTGGTGAACCCGCTCGACAAGTACCTGGCGGAAGTCGGGCTCCGTTTGTCGCGCGCGATTCCCGCGGACAAGCCCGTGCACGCGCCGGTCGATGCCGTGCTCGTGGGCCGGCGCAACAATCCCCCGGACGCGAAGAATCGCGTCCGCGCGCTCGCGGTGTACAACCCGATCCACTACCAGGAGCTGCCCGAGCTGTTCATGGATTTCATCTGCTCGCTCACCGGCAAGAGCCCGTCCACCACGGGCGCCGGCAGCGAGGGCGCGCTGACGAAAGGCCCGTTCAACGCGCTGCGGCCCATCATCGATCTGAACAACGCGCTCGTCAGCTACATCCTCACCGGCCTCGGCGGGTTCTCGACGTCGGCGGGGTACGTGGGCCCGCACGTGCGCGTCGATCACGACGTCAGCCTGCTCGTGCCGGAAATCTGGTGCCGGCTCGATCATCAGGAGCGCGACCCGGCGTTGATGATCAAGAGCGGCTACCTCGAACCGATGGCCGACTTCACGCAGGCGGGCGAGCTGATTCCCGCCAGCCGGCTGGGCTATCGCATCACCGAGCGATTCGTGCGCGGGTTCTTCGGGCGGTTGTTCGACCATCCGTCGAAGGTGTTCGATGAGCCGATTCTGAAGCCCGAGACGCAGGATCTGGAAGCGTTCGTCGACGGCGTGAAGAACATCGTCGAGGCCCAGCAGCGCGTGGCGAGAACGTACCTGGACGACGGCTCGATCGACGATGCGTGCCCCCCGCTGCGGGCGCTGCTGATGATCATGGCGACGGGGGCCTTCGAGGGGAAAGACGCGCACCACCCGGATATCCGCGCGATGTTCACGCGCCAGTCGCTGCTGGCGAGCGACTGGTACGCGAAACGGCTTGAAAAGAAGCAGGCACACGACGTGCGCCTCTGGCGGCGGCACGCGGCGTACCTCGACGGCTTCCTCGGCGACGATTCCTCGCGCCAGGAAGCGGAGCGGCTGGGCATCGCGAAGCGCCGCGATCTCGCGCAAGCCGAGATCGTGCGGGCATCGTCACCGGACTATCGCGAGTCGCTCATTGGCACGCTGGGGCTGGATCTGTCGGTGGGATAGCGCTCTTGCCCCCTCGCCCGGTACACCGGGAGAGGGGGCAAGAGCTACAGATCCTCTGACGTCATCGGCGCGGTAGTGGGCTGCGTCGCGGGCGGCTTGAACCCCTCGTCGATCATCTGGTCGCGCAGCGCGTCGATGGCGCGCTTGCGCTTGTGCTTGAGGTATTCGCGCACGTCGGGGGGCACTTCCGATTCCGGGATCAGCACCTCCGCGCCGCTGTCCAGCCGGATGATCGCCAGAACCGGGTCGCGCCGGGCCGCGCCGGCGCTGCCGGACTTATTGAACAGGTACACGCCGTTTTCATTCACGACGTACGACAAACCCGTGAACCCGCCGATGTACTCCAGCGCCTGCTGCACGCTCGTGTTGTCCAGGACCAGCCCGACCTTGCGGCTCTCCGGCGGAATGTTCTGCACCGCGCCCGGCTCGATCGTGAACGCCACGCCGCTGCGGGCCGACAGCTCGGTCAGCACCCTGGCGATGTCCACGTCGTTGTAGCGAATGCTGATCTCGCGGGACAGCTGGGAGCGGACGTGCTCTTCCTTGGGAATGATCACGAGCGTTTTGCCCCACGGATACCACGTCGCCTCCGTTGAGTCGGCGAGCGATTCCAGCGCGTCCAGCAGCGTCGCGTTCTTCGTCACCGGCACCGGCGTGGCGTTCGATGCGTCGTCGAACGCGCGGTTCTCGATCGCGAATGGGGACTTCGCCGCCTCGAGCTTCGCATCGACCGCGGCCAGCAACTCCTTGGCGCTCGGCCGGTCGGTCTTGATCTCCGCCGGCGTCGACGCGAGCAGGTTCAGCACCTCCAGTTCACCCGGCGTGGCGCGCCGGCCGAGGCGCTTGAGCGCGGGCGTCGGGCGAATCTCGACGGCCTCGGGTTTCAGGACGAACGTCAGCCCCAGCGTGCGCGTCATGACGGTCAGCGCCTCGCGCAGCGTCTGGTTCGCGATCTGTACGGTCAGCCCCGTCTGCTCGCCCCACGGGAGCAATTCGTACACGGCCGGGTCAGCGATCAGCGGAACGCCCGTGTCGTTCGTGATCGACTGCATCACCTGCGGCAGCGGCGTGTTCTCGGCGAACTTCAGCGCCACCTGCCGATCCATCGCTTCATTGATCAGCGCGGAGGAGGACTGGGCGAGGAGCACGAAAGGGGAGGCGATGAGCAGGAGGACGAGAAGAAAGGGAATGCGGCGCATCGCGCGACTCCGTTCGAATGGAAAATATTGCCCATTTATAATAGCCGCCCCGCTTGCGGGGCGCGGTCAGTGCATCGACGGTCGAACTGGCGCTGTGACGAGCAAGCCCGTTCGAACGGGCCCCGCAAGCGGGGCGGCTATTAATAAACGGGGATTTGGTCGTCGCGTCTAGTATGGCAGCCGCTGGGTATCTTGCGCACCGTCATAGGTGCTGGCAATCCAGATGGCGCGGGACGGGCCGGTGACGACGCCCTCGGCGATGCGCCAATCGGGCATGACTTGTGACGAGGGGCCGACCGACACGATGACCACCGGCGCGGCGTCCGCCGGTTGCGGCGCGGGGCCGCGCACGATCACGAGCGGGGCGAGGGTCGCGTCAGGCGGAACGATTGTCGTCGGGTTCGCGTCGGGGTTCGTGTTGGGGTTCATATTGTTCTGAACGACCTGCGCGTCGCGGCCGCCGGAGTTGACCGTCGTCCACAGCGCCACCCCGCCGACGGCGAGGGCGACGCACGCGGCGATCGCCAGCCGGCCGGCGAAGCCGATCCGCCCGAACACCGTCCCGGCGCGCGTCTCTCGGTGCTCCGCGACGGCCTCGGACAGATGCTCCGCCAGCCGATCCCAGTTGACCGCCGGGAGCACCATCGACGACTTCAGCGAAACGTCGAGCGCGCGATATTCCTCCAGCAAAGCCCGCGCGTCCGCATTGCTCAGCAGGCGTAGCTCCACCAGTGCACGCTCCGACTCCGGCAAGCTGCCGTCGGCGTACTGGCTGATCAGAAGTTCGAGTTGCGCGTCGATCATGTTGTCATTGTCATTGTCACTGGTCACTCGTCACTGGTCACTGGTCAAGGAGAAGCGGCGTACCGTCTTTGTCTTTGACAAGTGACCAGTGACCAATGACCCCGTGACTTTTACAAATGTTCCTTCAGCAGTTTCTTGAGCTTCTTTCGTCCCTGGAACACATGCCATTTCACGGCTTCGACGCTGCAATTCAGTGCCTCGGCGACTTGTTTTTGGGGCATTTCGTCGAGTGTGAACATCACGATCGCCAGCCGCTGCTTTTCCGGCAATTGGGCCAAAGCCTCTTTGAGCTTTCGGCCCATTTCTTCGCTTTCGAGCCGCCGGACCGGGTCGCCGGCGCGGGTCATCCATTCGCTGCCGCCGCCGTGGGCGTCGCTTTGCTCGGTGGTGGTGGGGCCGAGCAAGTCGTCAAGCGGGAGTTGCCCGGAGCGGTTTTTTCGACTCCGGCGATAGTTCAGCGACAGATTCGAAACAATCCGCATCAGCCAGCCGCCGAACGCTTCGGGCTTTTGCAGCGAGGCCAGGCTGGTGAACGCCTTGAGAAACGCATCCTGCGTGACTTCCAGCGAATCGTGGCTGTTGCCCAACAGCCGATAGGAGACGGCCACCGCCTGCCGCTGATATCGCCGGATCAGTTGATCGAACGCAGCCTTTGTTCCACCAAGGGTTTGCGCAACGAGCTGTCCGTCCGTTGATGACTGCTCAGGACGGTTCTCGGGATCGGTCGCCTCGGTCTCCATGCGTTCAGACACTCTATCCGGGGGCAGGTTAGAGGGTTGCGCGAATTTTGGAAGAGCCGGTTATCGGATGTCTTTCAGTAGATCCCGACAATACGCGCCCACCGCTTCGGCAATCGCGCCCGCCCCTTCGCCTTCGTGTTGCTTCATCCGTTTGACGACCGCGCTGCCGACGATCGCGCCGTCCGCCACGCCCTTCAGTTGCGCCACGTGTCGGGGCAGCGAGATGCCGAACCCGACGCACACCGGCCGGTCCGTCAGCGATTTCATGTTCGTCACCCCCGCCGCCAGCTCCGGCGGAAGCTCGTCACGCTCGCCGGTGATGCCGGCGACCGACAGGTAATACACGAACCCGCTGCTCAGCCGCCCGATCTCCCGGCGACGGTCGGCCGTCGTCGTCGGCGCCACGAGCAGGATCGTATCCAGCCCCGCACCCTGCACCGTCTCGACGATGCTCTGCGCTTCCGGGGGCGGCAGATCGGGGAGAATCAGACCGTTGAACCCCGCGTCCTTCGCGGCAGCGAGAAAGCGATCGACCCCGTAGCGGTAGACGATGCTGTAGCTGACCATCGCCACGAGCGGGATCGACACCGTCGGCCGCGCCTTCTTCACCGTCGCAAACACGTCCGCCAGCTTCAGCTTCTTCAAAAGGGCGGCCGTGAATGACGCCTGGATCGTCGGACCGTCGGCGATGGGGTCGGAGAACGGGATGCCGATCTCGATGATGTTCGCGCCGGCCGCTTCGAGCGCGGGGAGCGTGGCGATCGTCGTCTCCAGGTCCGGGTATCCGGCGGGAACGAACGGCATGAACGCGATCTGGCCGCGCCGTTTCAGTTCGTTGAAGGTCTGTGTGATGGAGCGCGGTGCGGTGATCGTCGGCATCAAATTCCCGGTAGAGGCGGCGATGATAAGGGGGGGGCTACGACGGTCAAGGCGTTGCAGCCTGCGGCACATGAAGCACTTGCCGAGATTTGATTCGGTTGATGGTGCTCAGAAGTTCAGGAACGAGAGGGAGAAGCGCCGCCAACCGGTTCGACGTTGCATGGAGCACGATCACCGCAACCGGGATGGTCCGAACGTGCTGCTGGAAAATGAGGTTTCGGTCTACGGTGATGATCAGATCAAAGCCGGCAGCCGCAGCCTGCAACAATCGGTCGTCCCTCGACCCGCCCAGCTCCTGTTTGGGAACCGTGGTGACCGCGTGCCCTGGGAGATGTCCACCGAGCTTACGCGGCACGCACTCGTCGAGGAGGATTCGCACTTAGATGATCAAAGCGAGGACTCGATCCTTCGCGAGTTCGAGCGCGGCGATGACCTGCGCGCGCGTAACGGTGGGAAAGTCGTCCAGGAATTCGTCAATCGTCTCACCACCCTCAATGTAATCGATCAGTGTTTGGAACGGGACGCGCGTTCCGATGAACACGGGAGTTCCCCCCATGATCTCACGATCCGAATGAATCACGGAAGACGTCATGGGCGCAGTATACCTCACGTCTCGATCAACCGCGCCACTTCCTGGCAGTCCTTGTCCCCCCGGCCGGAGCAGTTGATGAGGATGATCTGGTCCCTGCCCAGCATCGGGGCGAGCTTGGCGGCCTGGGCGAAGGCGTGGGCGGTTTCCAACGCGGGGAGGATGCCTTCCAGTTGGGCGACGGTCTGGAACGCCTCGAGCGCCTCGGCGTCGGTGATGCTGACGTACTCGACGCGGCCGGAATCCTTCCAGTAGCTGTGCTCGGGACCGACGCCGGGGTAATCGAGTCCGGCGCTGACGGAATGCACGTCGGCGGTCTGACCGTCGTCATCCTGCAACACGTAGCTGAGCGATCCGTGCAAAACGCCCGGCTGACCCTGCGAGAGCGTCGCCGCGTGCTGCCCCAGCGCCGAGCCTCGCCCGCCGGCTTCGATGCCGATCAGCTTCACGCTGGCGTCGTTGATGAACGGATGGAAGATGCCCGCCGCGTTCGAGCCGCCGCCGACGCTGGCGAGAACGTAATCGGGCAGTCGCCCTTCGACTTCCAGGCACTGGGCGCGCGATTCCGTGCCGATGCAGCACTGGAAATCGCGCACCATCTCGGGGAACGGATGCGGGCCGGCAACGGAGCCGATGATGTAGTGCGTATCATCGACGCTCCCCATCCAGTCGCGCATCGCTTCGTTGAGCGCATCCTTCAGCGTCTTGCTTCCGCTCGTCACCTCGATGACGTTCGCGCCCATCAGCTTCATCCGGAACACGTTGAGGTTCTGCCGGCGGACGTCCTCGGACCCCATGTAAACGTCGGTTTTGAGGTTGAACAGCGCGCCCACCGTTGCCGTCGCCACGCCGTGCTGCCCGGCGCCGGTCTCGGCGATGATGCGCTTCTTGCCCATGCGCCTGGTCAGCAGCGCCTGGCCGATCGTGTTGTTGATCTTGTGCGCGCCGGTGTGGTTGAGGTCTTCGCGCTTGAGGTAGATCTTCGCGCCGCCAAATTTTTCCGTGAGGCGTTTTGCGAAATAGAACCGGCTGGGCCGGCCGACGAACTCGCGGAGGTAAAAATCGAGCTCGCGCCGGAATTCCGGATCATTCTTCGCCCGGCGGTATTCGTCATTGAGCTGTTCGAGCGCGGCGATCAGCGTTTCGGGCACGTAGACGCCGCCATAGGGACCGAAATGACCCGTGGCGTCGGGAAGGGCGGGGATGGCGGACGTTGTCGAGGTGCTCGAGCTCATGTGAGGTTATCGTAGAGGGGGCTGAAAACGGCATCAACGCACGTTCCCGCACGGAAGGTTCCGAGCGTCACGCCGCGGGCTGCGGCACTGCTTCCGCTTCCGCTTCCCGCATGCGTTGCCATCGCCGGCTGGTCCAGTAGCCGATGACCGCGCCGGCGGGGCCGGCGCCGACGTAATCCAGCGGGAGCGGTCGGCCCAGTTCGGGGGCGAACCCGCTGACCTGGCCGATCATCCACGTGCTGGTCGACCCGCTGTACGCGAGCATGTACCCGACGACGCCGACGACGAGCGGGCCGATCCAGTACCACAGGCTCGGCCGCGCGGGGAACAGGCTGTGGGCCGCGAGCGTGCCGAGGAACGCCGAAAGCCCGACGGATGCAAGCACCTGCGGCTTCCAGTCCGTCTCGCAGAGGATCATCATGAGGATCGACATCACGACGACCTGCGTCGCCAGCGCCGCCAGCTTCTGGTTGACCGGCCCCTCGACGT
>JBBSLV010000092.1:0-11192 GCA_038233535.1 Tepidisphaerales bacterium
CAGGTCTCGCACCCGGGCGCGGGCGCGGATCAGACCAGCCCGGCGAATCTCCACCGACGCATTCGCCTGAGAGATCTGCACGCGCGACACGTCCTCAAACCGACGGTTGAACAGCAGCTTCGCCGTCGCCAGCGTGTCGCTGAGCAGCTCTTCCTGAATCGCCACGTCCTCCATCGCCTGCACGAGCGTCCAGTACACTTCCTCGATCTCCCCGACCGTCGTTTCAAGCTGCCGGCGGAAGTCGAGAAGGCTGATGCGCTGGTTGTTCCGCGCCACCTCGATCCGGGCGCGGTTGGTTGCGACGCCGAAGTCGCGCAGCAGCGGCTGCGTGATCTGGAGGGCGAGTTCGTTCTCCCAGTAGGTGCGATTGACCAGGGTTGGGGCGAAGACGTCACTCGACGCCGACAGCAGGTCGTTGTGTTGAACCTGATACCGCAGTTCCACCTCAGCGCCGCTTGGCAGAACCTGGCGCACGCCGCTGCGGAGCGTGAAAATCTGCGCCTCACCGCTGGTGGCGACGCTCTCGCCGAGGATGCTGCTCGACCCGCCGAAGGGGTCGTCGCGATCTTCGAATTGCGCGGTGGTGAAGAACGCCGGATCAAACCGCGCCTCGGCCTCGACGACGCGCGTCTGCTCAATGGCGGGGCTGTAGCCCTCGACCCTCACGTCGAGGTTATTGGCAACGGCACGCTGCACGACCTCGCGAAGCGAGATGCGGACGGTCGGCTCGACGCCGATCGCCGGTCCCGTCGCGGGCACGACTATGGGCTGCGTCGTATTCTGCGTGGTGGCGGGGAGGAAGGGGCTTTGCAGCGTAGTCGGGAGCGGCTGCTTCTCGCGCGGGAGGATTTCACTGGATGAGCCGCGCTCGTCCTGCTGGAACTCCCGCGGGTCAAACGGGGCGCGCTCCTTGGCGCAACCGGCGACAATCAGAGCGATCAGCGAGGACGAGCCGCGCAGTAGTTTCGACATTCCGAAGACTCCATCCGTGATGATGACAAAAGCGAGACCAAAATCCGTCAGTGGCCGGCGCGCCCGACGCCAAATCGAGGGCGGCATTATAGGGACGGTCAAAACGAAGGCAAAAACCGCGCGCCCGACCCCCGCCGCGGGTGCGATAAACGCGCCAGACGGTTTAATCGGCACAATCTGTCGCGGCCGTTGATTCGGTTCCACGTCGTCCGATAACAGAGGCCGCCGCCTGGGCATCGCGCCGGGGACTTTGAAGAGCCGCAGGCATGGCGGCTGAAAGCTCCCACGCCGGAGTAAAACGCGGGCATGTGTCTCGCGGGCGGAGGGTTATGGAGAGGTTCCCGTTGCGACCTGGGCACCTGATCGTCCGATCGATCAGATGCGTGGTGGAGTGGTTGGGTGGTGGTGTAGTTGAGTAAAGACCCCACCACTCCACCACCCCCCACCTCCTCCCTATACTCCGCTCATGCCCAACCCCGAGCAGATCCCCGCGCCGGTGATCGCAAAACAATTCGGCATCGGCAGGCTCACGCGCCACCTGTTCGTGTGCCTCGGCCCTGATTGCGTCGATGCGCGCGCGGGAGAAGCGACGTGGGACTACCTGAAGAAGCGGCTGAAGGAACTGAATCTCGCGGGGAAGGACGGTCCGGTGTTTCGCACGAAGTGCAATTGCCTGCGCATCTGCACGACCGGTCCGATCGCGGTGGTTTACCCCGAGGGGACGTGGTATCAGAACGTCACCCCGGCGAACGCGGAGCGGATCGTGCAGGAGCATTTAATCGGGGGGCGGGTGGTGGAGGATCTGTTGTTCGCGCGCAATCCGCTGGAACCGCCAGAATGAAAACCGAATGTTCAAATCAGAAAAAATATCCAAACCAGAATAACGAACAAATGACGAAGCCCGAATGACGAAGGAAAGATCCCCCGCATTCGGGCTTCGTCATTCGTCATTGCTTCGTCATTCTGGTTTCGACATTCGGGATTCACCACCCCCCGCTACTGCGGCTGCTCTTCCTGCGGGGGGGCCTGGCGGAGACCCATGAGTTCGACGTCGAACGTGAGCGTGGCGTTGGGCGGGATGACGCCGCCCGCGCCTTTCTCACCGTAGCCGAGCTGCGGGGGGATGATCAGCGTGCGCTTCTCGCCGATTTTCATGCCGGCGACGCCCTCATCCCAGCCCGCGATCACCTGGCCGGCGCCGAGCTGGAATTCAATGCCGCTCATCTGCGTCTCGACATGGTCGCGCGAGGAGTCGAACTTCGTCCCATCGGCCAGCTTGCCCGTGTAGTGCACCCACACGAGGTCGCCGGGCTTGGCGACGGCGTCGCCTTTGGCAACGGTGATGATCGTCAGCCCCGAGGGCGTGACCACCTTCTCCCCCGCGGGGGAAGTCGTGGCGGCTTGCGTGGCGGCGGGGGCGGCGGGCTTCGTGGCCCCCCCGTCTTGAGCCCACACAACGGATCCGATCAGGGCGACGGCGGCAACGGCAGCAATCGTACGGCGGCGGAAAACGTTCATGCGGCGGGGGTTCATAACGGGAGCTTCCTCTCTGGTCTTTCGTCGTGCGTCAACGCAGTATGTACTCAAACGCAGTGGTTGGCGCGATGATAATGCCGCAGCGCGGCCGTGATTATTTCTCCTGGGGAAACTCGACGCCATCGTAAATCTCCAGCAGCGGCAGCTCGACTCCGATCGCCTCAAGCCGGGCGACCGCGTCCAGCCCGCTTACTTCACGCGTTACCCAGACGCCGTTGGGCTGACGCTCATGGATTTCGACGTACGGTCGAACCTGCGAGACCAGGACGTGCGCCTTGAGCGTGTCAACCTGCCGATAACTGTCGGCCTTGACACTGCGGTCGTACATCTCGGTGGACGGGGAAAGAACCTCAAACACCACGGTGGGGTTCATCGCCGTCGTTTTCCGCGGATCTTCCGGGTCGTACTCCAACGGAGCGCAGTAGACGCTCAAGTCGGGATAGGTGCGAAGACCCGTCGCCGCAATCATCAGGCGCATGTTCGATTCATACGCCTTGCAGGGCTTCCCCTTGAGCTGCTGCCAGACCACCCCGAGCAAATTCGTCGTGATCAGGCTGTGATCCGACGTCCCGCCTGACATGTCGAAGATCTCGCCATCGTAGTAGTCGCTTTTGTAGACGGCGTCGTGCTCGAGCGCGTAGTACTCTGCGGGCGTAAATCGTTTCCTGGTCAGTGGCAAAGCCATGATCGCATCGTAGCACGACGCCGCCCCTGCTCGCAATCGAGAGCAGCGGGCGCAGTCGCGCAGTTGCGGCTATTTCTCCCCGACTTCGTCGAGGATTGCCTTCTTCACGTTCGCCGGCACCAGCGCGTATTTCAGCGGCTCCATGGCCGCCGCGGCGCGGCCGGTGGACATCGAGCGAAGCTCGGTCGTGTAGCCGAACATCTCGCTCAGCGGCACTTCGGCTTCAATGATGACAGTGTTCGCGCGTTCCTGGCTGTCGAGGATGAGCCCGCGACGGCGGTTGAGGTCGCCGGTGACGTTGCCGACGAAATCCTTGGGCGTGGTGACGACGAGCTTCATGATCGGTTCCAGCAGCGAGAGCGATGCCGCCTTCGCCGCGTCGATGATCGCCAGCCGCCCGGCCAGCTCGAACGCGATCTGGCTGGAGTCGACGTCGTGGTAGCTGCCGTCGGTCAGCGTCGCCTTGAGGTTGATCAGCGGGAAGCCGGCAAGCACGCCTGTCTTGCAGGTCGTGCGGATGCCGTACTCCACCGACGGGATGAACTCCTTGGGGATCGTGCCGCCGACGATCTTGTTCTCGAACGCGACGCCGTCTTCCCACTTGAGCTTCTTGAGAACCTCGGGCTCGACCCCGACGCCGTCGAACGGCTCGATGCTGATCCAGCATTCGCCGAACTGGCCGCGCCCGCCCGACTGCTTCTTGTGCACGCCGCGGATGTCCTTGGCCTTGCCGGTGATCGTCTCGCGGTAGCTGACCTTGGGTTTGCCGACGGCCACTTCGACCTTGTAGTCGCGCGTGAGCCTGAGCTTGATGATCTCCAGGTGCAGCTCGCCCATGCCGGCGATGATCGTCTCGCCGGTCTCCTTGTTGTAGTTGGCGAAGAACGTCGGATCCTGGCGGCGGAGGTTGGTCAGGGCCTGACTCAGCTTGTCCTTGTCGGCGGCGGCCTTGGGCTCGATCGACATGCTGATGACCGGCTCGGGGAACGTCGGGCGTTCGAGCATGATGGGCTTGTCGAGGTCGCAGAGCGTGTCGCCGGTCATCGCCTCGTTGACGCCGATGACGGCGACGATGTCGCCCGCCTCGGCCCGCTCGCGCGGGATGCGGTCGTTGGCGGACATCTGGAACATCCGGCTGATGTTCTCCTTGGTGCCCTTGTTGGCGTTGAGGACGCGCGTGCCCTGCTCGAGCACGCCTGAATAGACGCGCACGTACGTGAGCGTGCCGAATTTGTCGTCGACGATCTTGAAAGCCAGCCCGCAGAACGGCTCGCTGGGGTCAAGCTTGCGCTCGATGACCTTCTCGGGATCCTTCAGGTCGTGACCATGCACCGCCGGGAGGTCGAGCGGGTTGGGAAGGAAGTCGATGACGCCGTTAAGCACCTGCTGCACGCCGACGTACTTATACGCTGACCCGCAAAACAGCGGGTGCGCCTTGAACTCGATCGTCCCCTTGCGCAGGGCGGCGATAATCTCGGCCTCGGTCAGCGAATTGGGGTCCGTGAGATATTTTTCCGCCAGCGCGTCGTCAAGCTCCGCGACCTTCTCGAGCATGATGCCGCGATAGTGCTCGTACTTTTCCTTCATGTGGTCGGGGACCGGCTTGGTCGTGATCGTCTGGCCGCGGTCCTTCTCGTCGTCCATGTCGGTGTAGTAGCCGACGCCGCGGATCAGATCGATGACGCCCTTGAACTGGTCGGCCTCACCGTCAGGGATGACAACGGGGATCGCCGGCGCGCCGAGGCGGTCGAGGATCGTCTGGTAGCAAAATTCATAGTCCGCCCCGACCTTGTCCATCTTGTTGACGAAGCAGACGCGGGGAACGTTGTACTTCGTCGCCTGACGCCAGACCGTTTCCGACTGGGCCTCGACGCCTTCCTTGCCGTCGAACACCGCCACGGCGCCGTCGAGCACGCGCAGCGAGCGCTCGACCTCGGCGGTGAAATCGACGTGCCCGGGGGTGTCGATCAGGTTGATGTTGTACATCTCCCCGTTGCGCTTCCACTCGCAGAACGTGGCGGCGGAGTTGATCGTGATGCCGCGCTTCTGCTCTTCGGGATCGAAATCCATGACGGCGGTGCCCTCGTGGACCTCCCCGACCTTATGCACGCGACCGGTGTAGAACAGGATGCGTTCGGAGGTCGTCGTCTTACCGGCGTCGATGTGAGCGGCAATGCCGATGTTTCGAATCTTCGTCAGGTCGCGAGCCATGGTCGTCTCTCTTTCAAGCCGTTCATCAATGCAAAATCCGCGGAAGCCTTGAGATCCGCCGATTCATCGGCAAAACCCTCCGCGGCAATGGTCTAATCCGTTTTTGGCGACTGCCGGTTCCCGACGGATCGTCGGAGCGGCCCCTGACGGAAGCGAGGTAATGTACCGAGGCGCGGTGGGTCGTCAAGCGACAACCATTCTCCCCGCTCGCGTCTTCGTGCGGCTTCATGGACGAATGGGCGTTCGCCCCGCGAAGCTTCAAGCGGCATAAAGAGAACCCCGGTCACCGAAGTGACCGGGGTTCGCAGTGTGTTCTCTGCTGTTGTAAGCGTCACGCTTTTCGTGACGCCCACGAGCTGCTCAGGCAGCTGCGTGTACCGCAGGAGTCGCACCTACGGAAGCTGCCTACAGCAGCCCACACATACAGTCTGAATTGGTCACGGATCACCTCCATTTTCTGTTGAGCGACACGCGTCCACAACGGGACGGGGCTCAAAGCCTTGCCCAACCGTCGCGGGGAACTTCGAGAGTGACTGTCGGTCCGGCAGAGACGGGCGATTCACATCGCACGACTGGGACGCCGGCCTTAGTTATTCTCCCTACTACCCGCCGCCGGGCTCTTTCTCCCGGAAACGCCTCTCCGGGAACCACATTCATAATACGCCAGAGATGAATAAAGGATCAACTCTGGCAACATTTTTCAACCTGGCATCCGGACGGACGACGTCAACGGTTGGACCCATAGCGGGATGCCACACGGGAGCCTACGATTTCCAAGGGCGAATTGGCCGATAGAAGGATTGCGATGCGCGACGCTTCCAAGGTGGTTGACGAGACATTTGCCGACATGCGCTGGCGATGCATATCACTGGCGGCGGATCTTGACCGCATCCAGCGCGCCAGCGGCGGCGCCAAGGTGCTCGCAAGCGATCCAAGATTGGCGAAACTTCGCCAGTCGCTTCAGGCATTGCTTGGTCCGGAACCCGGCCGCGCCGAGCGCGTCCAGATGATTTTCTCTGACATGACCCCCCCGCCTGCGCGCGACCCGAAGAGCGGTCGGCGAAATACCGGCGTCTAACATGCGTTATATCGACCCGCACATTCACTGCGTCAGCCGGACGACCGACGACTACAAGTACATGGCCCGGTGCGGCGTGGTCGCCGTGTCCGAACCGGCGTTCTGGGCGGGCTTTGACCGCTCCTCGGCCGCCAGCTTCGCCGACTATTTCCGGCAGTTGCTCGAAGTCGAGCCGCTCCGTGCCGCCAAATACGGCATCGATCATTACTGCTGGCTGTGCATCAACGCCAAGGAAGCCGAGAATGTCGAGCTTTCCCGCGAGGTGATCCAGCTCATCCCCCCGCTGCTCAGCCACCCGCGCGTCCTCGGCGTCGGGGAGATCGGGCTGAACAAGAACACGCGCAATGAGATCACCATCTTTGAAGAGCAGATCGATCTTGCCGCGACGCACGATCAGCTCATCCTGATCCACACGCCGCACCTGGACGACAAGCACAAGGGCACGTCGATCATCACGTCGATCCTGAAGAACGACCCGCGCATCAAACCCGAGCGCGTGCTGATCGATCACTGCGAAGAGCACACGATCCGCATGGCCAGGGAGAACGGCTTCTGGGCCGGGTTGACGATCTACCCCGTGAGCAAGGTGACCCCGCAGCGCGGCGCCGACATCCTCGAGCAGTTCGGCCCGGACATGATCTGCGTCAACAGCGCCAGCGACTGGGGCGAAAGCTCCCCATCCATGCTGACCGACACCGCCTTGGAATACCTCCGCCGCGGCCACACCGAGCACGAGGCGACGGAGATTTTCTTCAACAACCCCTGCCGATTCTTTGGGCAGAGCGGGAAGTGGAAGATCAGGCCGATCAACGTGTGAAACGTGATTCACGCGGCCACGAATCCGCTCGAACAAATCACGGGAAACGCCGCCCACGCCGCCGACGTCGCCCTGGGCATCCCCGGCTCCCGCGACCGCGACGACGAGCTGACCAAGGCCCGTGCCGCACTCAACTGGCAGCGCCACTTCGACCTCTCCTTCGACCCCGACCTCGCCCGCGCGTATCACGACGAAGACCTGGAAGTCGACACCGACTTCTGCGCCATGTGCGGCCACGACTGGTGCTCGGTGCGGATTTCGAAGGAGATTACGGACTTTTATTCGGGGAAGGACGAGGCCGCGCAGCCCGACAAGGTCGCGATGAAGAGCCCTGGGGTGAGCGACGCGGGGGTCGAGACGCTAAAGCAACGGGGCAACCTCTCGCCGGAGGAGATCCACAAGCTCGCGCACAAGGGGAAGAAGGCGGTGTGTCACTCGGACAACGTGAAGGATGAGGGGCAGGCGAAGCTCGTGCAGGTCAACACGCTGAAGGCGCACAGGGTGGCGGTGAACGAATCAGGACTCTGACGAATGTCGCGAAAGCTTCGTGGACGCCGCTGGCGGCCAGATATACCTGCCGGCCCACGTTCGGTACGGCTGGTATCTGCGGCGTTCTGTCAGTAGTACACTGGCGGCATGTTCTGTAAGCTGAATGACCTCCTCACCGAAAGCGACGTCGAGCAGAAGCTCGTTTTGCCTATTCTAACGACGGCAAGCCCGCTCGGCCTCGCCTATGCCACCGAAGAACTGAGAACCAAGCTCAGCATTCGACGTTTCCAAATCGACAAGGGGAAGGCGCAGAAGCTGTACTACCCAGACTACTTGGTTTTGCTGGAGGGTCTGCCCGTCCTGATCGTGGAGGTGAAAACACCCGGAGAGGACGTCGTTGAAGCCCTACGTGAAGCTCGGCTATACGCCAACGAGCTTAATGCGCTTTACCCTGCCGGCATCAATCCGTGCAGCAGGGTCATCGCCGTGAGCGGCACGCAGTTGGCTTCGTCGCTCGTGGACTCGGCCACTCCAGATGTCGAGTTAGCCTTTAAGCAACTCACCGAAACTGACATCGACTACGCAGCGTTCGTTGACCTGTCGTCGCGCGCTGCGCTGAGAGATGCTATCCTTGCAGCTAAAGCTCGGCTCAAGAAGGGCGAGTTTGCGCGAGCCCTCGATATCCTCGGCGGCCGGTCGGTTCGCGACGAAGAGCTAGCGAACAACACGTTCGGCGCGACGATTCAGAGCGATTACAGGCACCTTTTCAACCCGACGAGCCGAGAAGACCGCAGGTTCATTGCGAAGAACGCCTACATTGCTTCGACCCGCCGCTCGCAGTATGTCGAGCCGATCGACCGAATAATTCGGGCGTCTGTACCCCCCTCCGTCTCGGCTTCACGACCTATCGACGATACGTCTGCACCCGCGAAGGTTGTGACGGCTCTGAAACGTTCGGACCGGCTCGTTCACGAAGTCATGCTTCTCGTGGGTGGTGTCGGTTCCGGAAAATCAACGTTCGTTGATTACCTCCAAGCCGTCGCGTTGTCGCCCGATGTCCGTGAGAGCACGGTCTGGTTGCACCTGAACATGAACGAAGCACCGCTTGACCCCAAGTTCATATATGAGTGGGTTCTACTGCGGACGATCGATGAGTTTCGGGCGGCATTTTCGGATGAGAACTTCGAAGAACCCGATGTCTGGAAGCGTATTTTTTCCGTTGAGCTAAACCGCTTCCGGAAGATCGTACTCGACGGTGTTCCCCCGACTTCCTCCGAGTATCCCATTCGAGTCTCAATGGAGGTACACCGGCTGATTGCGAGCCCCCGGGAGACCGTTGATGCAATGATGCGCTACTTCGGATCGGAGCGTAACAAATCCATCATTCTGGTTCTAGACAACTCCGACAAGGGCAAGCTCGATGACCAGCTTCTCATGTTTCAGGTAGCACAGTGGGCAAAGTCAGAATTTCGGTGCGTCGTGTTTCTCCCTATCCGGGATGTTACCTATGACCTGCACCGTCACCGTCCGCCGCTCGATACGGCGTTAAAAGACCTGGTATTCTACATCGAGCCGCCACCGTTCTCGAAAGTGCTCGCTCGCCGTATTCGACTCGCGCTGGACGCAATGGCGAGAGACTACGGCCCCAAGAAGTTAAAGTTCCTCCTCACGAGCGGTGTTGAGGTCGAATACCCCGCTACAGACCTAGCAATGTATCTGGTGTCCATCGCGCATTCGCTATTTGAGTACGACCGTATCGTGCGCCGACTCATTACGGCGCTGGCGGGACGTGACGTTCGTAGAGCGATGGAACTGTTTCTCGAATTTTGCACCAGCGGCCACATCGCGGAGAATGAGATTTGGCAAATCAAGGCATCTCAAGGCCAGCACAAGATCGACTATCACGTGGTTGTGCGTGTCCTGCTTCGGATGAATCGTCGGTTCTACGACGGCGACAAGTCCTACCTAAAGAACATCGTTCAGTGCGATCCGAACGACGTCCTTCCCGATCATTTCGTGCGCGTCGCGATCCTGAAATGGTTGCAGACGAAGTTCGCCGTTCCAGGGCCAACCAACGTGAGGGGCTACCACAAGGCAAGCTCGCTGGGCGCGGAGCTTTTGAACTACGGACATTCGCTCGAACGGGTGAGGACGGAACTGAAGTATCTGGTCAGAGCCGGCTGTATAATCACCGAACATCAGGATCGCGAACAGTTTGACGAGGGGGACCTGATCTCCATATCGCCTTCGGGATGGGTCCACCTCGAACTGCTAGAAAACGTCGCCTATCTGGGTGCTTGTGCCGAGGATCTTTGGTTCGAGGACGCGGAGCGCGCAAGACGAATCGCAAACCGGATTGGTCGCCGTGGCACATACGGCCATTACAGTCCGACTACCCTTACCTATAACTCGCTTGAGGTCGTGGAGTATCTCAAGGAGAAGCAGGCTAAATGGCTGCAAACCCCCGATAAGGTACTGGCAGACCAAAAGAGCCCACCGCTTCACGACTTCTCGGGGGTCGATAAGGCTATTCAGAAAGCTGTTTGGGAGCTTGAAGAGGCAGACACGGAACGGGGAATTTTGGGGCCTGTGCGCGTTGGCGACGAAATCGAGGGACACGTTGTGGGCATTCAGCCGTTCGGGGTGTTTGTTCGGTTGGTGCGAAGGATCGACGGACTCCTTCATATTAGTCGTGTGCCGAAGGCGCCCGACGGAAACCCAAGGTCCTATCTGATTGGTGACCGGGTCCGCGTGCGCGTCGGGAACATAAATGACCAAGGCAAGATTGGGTTGGATTGGATCCGCGATCTCTAGCGGCGGCGATCCGCCCGGACGTGGTAGTGCGCGGTAGACGCGGCGGGCGTAGCTCACGATCGTCACCGGCTAGGCCGAGTCGCGCGGCGATCTGGGCGTAGGTCAGACCTTCCAGCAGCGGCAGCTCCGCCACTTACTCCCGGTGAACCGTCACTTCCGCAGCCAACTCACCGCCATCGCGATCGCGGCGGCGCCGATGAGGGTGTGCCAGGCGACGTCGAGCCAGAACTCGCGGGGGTCGGCGGCGCGGTGGATCCAGCGGCCGGGGCGCCGGCGGGGGTGGGACTTGAGCTTCAGCGGGTCGCGCCAGATCTGACCACGGATCACCGCGACCACGGCCACGCCGAGGACGATCAACCCCAGCCCGAGGAACAGCGTTCCGAACACCCTGAACATGCGGGTGGGGATTGTACTGGCGGGCGCGCGGGGGTCATCCCGCGGGTCTGTGACCCGCGGCGAAGCGGGGAAGGGTCAATGGAGCGGGTCTGCGACGCGCTGCGAAGCGGGGGAAAGTGGTGGTTCGCAGAACCAGAAAACGGGACAGGTCCAATTCTTTCCTGATCAAGTTGAAAGCCCCAATTGACAGCATC
>JBBSLV010000093.1:0-11134 GCA_038233535.1 Tepidisphaerales bacterium
CCATTGCCATCTGGATCCTGGGCAAGATCAGCGGCCAACAGGTGCCTAAACCGAAACAATTTCCGCCACATCTACGTTGCCGCGTGAAAGACGAATGGGTCGGCGTGCGACTGGAGGAGAAACGGGGAAATCAAAGGGATTGAGAATCTCATGGAGACGAGCAGGATGCGCCGGTTGGGAATGAATTGACGCGCTCGCTAAATCGCTCGCAGCACGATCGGTGTTCGTCGGCATCGGGGGAAGAAAAGTCGGCTATAGCAAATGAAGCGGGGATGCCTCAAAAGAGCGGGTAAAGCCGGGGTGAGGGGAGGAGGAATGAGGGGGTGAGTCACTCCGCAGTGAGAGGCTCTGGTTCCACGGGCGTTTCGGGCGCGGGCGTGGCATCAGGGTCCGCGGGATCGGCGTCAAGATCCGCCGCATCGGGCGCGGTGGTCGGAGCGGTCGCGGGCTGGGTTGTCGGCACGACGATCAGCTCGACGGGCATCGCCGGCAGCACGGCCTTGTTCTCCAGCGCCACGTCGCGGGCCGCAGTCGCCTCGGCGAGAAACTGCTGGGCTTCCTCGGGCTTGTCCGTGGCGCGGGCGAGCATCACCTTGCCGTACAGCGCGAAGATCCGGCCGATACGGGCCGCGTTTTTCGCGGAGATTTCCTGCGGCGCTTCGGTCACTTCCAGGTACAGCTCCGCCGCGGCATCGTACATTGCGTTGGCCTTCTCCATCGTGCGCTGCACCTCGGCGGGCAGCGCCTCCGGGTCAAGCGACTGCGGCATCTCGAGCTTGGCGGCGGCAAGGATCGGCTGAAGTGTGTCCATCATTCGCTGCTGAGCGAGCAGGCTGATGGCGTGCGATGCGTTGACCGTCGCGCGGAGCTGGTTGGCCTCGGCCTGCCCGAGCTTGTATGCCGCGGGGTTGATCGTCAGCATCAGATCGTCAAACGCCTGGTAATACGGAGAGTTCCGCTCGATGCCCTCGCGCTTCTGCTGAACCTCGCGCGCCAGTTCGCCGGCGGCGGTGACGGCGTTGCTGTAGTGCGTGATCGCGTTGTCGAGCCGCTGATCGGCCTCGTCGAACGTCGCGGTCGTCGCCGACGTAAGCTGCTGGAGCTGGGCGGCTTTTTCGTTGATCGAGTTGGCGATGGCCGGCGCATCGTCGCCGACGGGGGCGCCGGCGCCGGACGCGCCAAGCACATTGGTGGCGATCTGCGCCTGCGTCGCGATCTGCTGCTCGATGCCCTTCCAACCGCTTTCGATCGACGCGACCTGCTGCCTGTAACTCTCGACCGCGCCGGAGGCGGCGGCCTGCTGGGCCTCGGCCAAGGCAAGGTCGCGCCGCAGCGGGACGATCGACGCCTGCACGAGTTCGATCTGCGTCGCGACGTCGGCGGCTTTCTTCGCGGCGGCGGCGGCTTGCTTGATCAGGTCGACGCGCTGCCGGCCCTGGGCGTCTTCCGATGCCTCGCGGTGCTTGTCCGCCTCGGCCGCCGCTGCCAGGCGCTGCTGCTGGAGGGTTTTGACCTCTTCCTCCCGCTTGGCGATCTCGCCCTGGAGTCGAGAGACCTCCTGCTTGACGGCGGCGAGCGTGGGGATGTCGGCGTTCTCCGCCTCGATCCACACCTGCTTGTCCCCGCCGCCCTGCACCTGGGCGATTTTCTGCTTCGCGTCCTCCCGCGCCGCGGTAGGTTCGAGGCCGCGGTAGCGATCCATCTTCAGGTTGCTGCCGGCGATCTGCCCCCCGAGGATGCCGATCTCGTGGACGAGGCGCGCGATGTCGCGGTTGTTGGCGTCGACCGTCTGCATGAGGCGCTGCGCTTCGGCCATCTCCGCGGCGCCCAGCACCGCCTTCGCCTGCGCGCTGGCGGCGGGCGAGGCGCCGGTGTTGCCGGCGGCCTCGGTCAGCTTCTGCAGCGCGTCGGCGTTCTCGCCTTTGGCCGTGTCCTCACGCGCCGCGACGATGGCGCGGCGGACCTGCTTGTCGTTGCCCAGGCTGTCGTCACACCCCCATGCCCCCGCCCACGTGGCGACGGCGGCGGACAAAATCGCAAGTTGCTTCACCGGTGCTCGCATCGAAGGTGTCTCCTCAATGCCACGCATTGTGACTACGCCCGCCGATCCAGTCAAACCAGAGCTTCCTTCGTGACGGCCGTCCGACAGGGGCTTTCAATTCTTTCTCAACTCGTGAGAAAAAGGCGACCGCGACAGGTGCGAAGCACGCGAAGGCACGGGACGCGCTGTCGCGCGACCCGGCACGGTGGATTGAATCCGATGAGGAGTGACGGGCCTTTACTTCGCCAGCCCTTCCTTCTTCGCCATGACCAGCATCAGGTCGATGACGCGGTTGCTGTAACCCCACTCGTTGTCGTACCAGGCGACGACCTTGAAGAAGTTGGCATTCAGCTCGATGCCCGCGCCGGCGTCGAAGATGCTGCTGCGCGGGTCGGTCACGAAGTCCGTGCTGACGACTTCCTCGTCCGTGTAGCCGAGAATGCCCTTCAGCTCACCGTCGGCGTAACGCTTCATCGCGGCGGCGATCTCTTTGTAGCTCGTGGCCTTGGCGGTCTTGAATGTCAGATCGACGACGGAGACGTTCGGCGTCGGCACGCGGAAGGCCATGCCCGTCAGCTTGCCCTTCAGCTCCGGGAGCACGAGCGTGACCGCCTTGGCGGCGCCGGTGGCGGCGGGGATGATGTTCTGCGGCGCGCCGCGCCCGCCGCGCCAGTCCTTCTTGCTCGGGCCGTCAACCGTCGGCTGCGTCGCGGTCATCGCGTGCACCGTCGTCATCAGCCCCTCGGCCAGGCCGAACTCCTTGTTGATCACGTAGGCGATCGGCGCGAGACAGTTCGTCGTGCAGCTGGCGTTGGAGACGATTTTGTCCTTGGCCGGGTCGAACTTGTCGTGATTCACGCCCACGAGCAGCGTCGGCACCCTTTCCGGATCCTTCGTCGGTGCGGAGATGATGACCCGCTTCGCGCCGGCCTTGAGGTGGTTCTCGGCGCCGGCGTAGTCGGTGAAGAGGCCCGTCGACTCGACGACATAGTCCGCCCCCTGCTTGCCCCACGGAAGCTCGGCGGGGTTGCGGATCGAGAAGCACGGGATCTTCTTTCCATTAACGACGATCCCGTCCTCGGCCGCCTGCACGTCGCCGTCGAACTTGCCGTGCGTCGAGTCGTGCTTGAGCAGGTACGCGAGGTTGTCCGGCGGAACCAGGTCATTGATGCCGACGAACTCGACGTTGCCGTTTTTCAAACCGGCCCGCATGACCAACCGGCCGATGCGACCGAAACCGTTGATGCCAACTTTCAGTGCCATGTGACGAAGCTCCCGCGACGTAACGCGCGTGATGTTTGAGTATGTGTGCTGTCCGGGGAACCGGCTCAACCTGACGGACGATTTCGCTGCGAAATCGCCGAATCGCGCAACGTTAGGCAAACCGATCGGGTTGTCAAGCGACGGCCGGGACCGGGTTGAGCCGTCCACATTTTCATTTGTCATCGGCAGGAACGCCCGCTAGAAATGAGTCCTGCAGACCGGACGTTTCATGAGAGACGCCGGTCAAACGGGGCGTAGCTCAGCTTGGTAGAGCGCCTGGTTTGGGACCAGGAGGCCGCAGGTTCGAATCCTGTCGCCCCGACTTGATGAGACAGAAAGCCCCTCGACCAAGATGTCGAAGGGCTTTCTCATTTCAGGAACAAGAGTTGCGCCTTGCAGCGAAAAGTTCAAACAGACCATTTCCAAGATTTGACGTTTCGCCGCGTAATCTGACGTAATCCATCGCTCCGTAAGACTTTGCGAAAGTTCAAACACGCGCTGCGCCATGTCCGCGCGCTCGTCGCGCCCGCGATGCGCCGATTCCAGTTGCAGCGTGAGCGCGGCGATACGATCGCGCAGCTCCGTGTTCTTCCGCGCAAACGTCTCGGATTCGATCTCTTCGAGCAGGCGCAAGTTGAGCAGTCGGTCCTGCTGGTCGCGCAGCACGGTCAATTCGCGTTGAATGTCATCGGCGGTTGAGCGGGATTCCTGCTGCTGATCGTTGATCCACAGGCGCAGCATCTTCTGGAACCAATCGCGCACCGGCTCGGGCTGTTTGATCCGCGCGAACAGCGCCAACATCTGCTCGTCCAGTTGTGATTCGGTCAGGCGAATGCGCGGGTGTTCGGCGCGGGTGTATTTCGTGCAGCGGTAGTAGATGTATTCCTTCCCCGTCTGCTTCTTCAGGACGCTCTCGCCGGTGATGGGATAGCCGCAGTGGCCGCAGCGAATCAGTTCGCCCGCGTACGTAAGTTCGTGCGCCTTGTAGATGCTCTCGCCCATCAGCGCCTGTACCCGGCTCCAAACCGTTCGATCAATGATGGGTTCGTGCGTGCCGGGGTGCCATTCGCCCCGGTAGAAGATTTCAGCGATGTACGAGCGGTCGCGGAGAATCTTGTGGACCTTGCTGCGGACCCACTCGGGCTGCGCGCCGGTGTAGTCGATCTGCTCGTTGGTCAGCCGGTGAACGATGACGTCGATCGTGCAGTTATGGTGGGCGTACAGATCGAAGATGTAGCGCACCTTTTTCGCCTGTTCCTCATCGATGTTGACAACGCTGCGGCCGTCGATGCGGATGTTGCGGTAGCCGTATGGCGCGAGGCCGGCGAACAGCCCGGACTGGACGCGCCGGGCGATCCCTTCCTGAACGTCGATGCTCTGCTGCTCGGTGTAGAAGCTCGCCATGCTGGCCAGTACGCGGCGCTGCATGCGCCCGGCGGGCGTGTGCTCCGTGGGTTGGCTGACGGAAATGAATGGGATCGAATACGGCTCGCCTTCGAGTCGTTCAAGCTCGACATAATCGAACAGGTTTCGCGCGGCCCGGTCCACCTTATAGAACAGCAGTCCGTCGAGCGTAGCGGCGTTCTGCTTCGCGTACGCGATCAACTCCTTGAACGTCTTGCGCTCGTCGGTCTTGCTGGCGGTCTCGGCGATGCGATACAGCTTGACGATCTGCCCGCCCGCGCGTTCGACATAACGTTGAAGCGCGTCAACCTGAACGTCCAAGCTGAAACCCTCCCGTTCCTGCTCGCGGCTGCTGACTCGCGCGAGGGCGACGAACCGCTTCGATCCCGCCGCTCCCGGTTTTTTATTGGCCGTCGATCGTTTCTTCATCTGGCTTTCTCCGAAGAATGCGGAACAGCGTTCCGACGTTCAGCAGGAGGCCAACGATCTCATCGTTTGTCAACTCCTTTTCGTAGAACGGCTGCCGGACTGCGCGCGTCTCCGCGATCACGTCAGCCGTGATCCAACCCGGCGCTCATCGGCCTTTCAGGCGGTCTCGGCGATTCGGTACAGCTTGACGATTTCGCCGCCAACGCGGGCGGCATACCTTGCCAGCGCGTCAACTTGAACGTCTAAACTGAATCCCTTGCGTTCCTGCTCGCGGCTGCTCACCCGCGCCAAGGCCACGAACTTTTTAATCGTCCGCTGCTGGGCCATGTTGCTGCTCATCTGTTTCTTCATGAGGTTTCCTTTTCAATAGGCGGAACAGGTTTCCAATGTTCAGCAGGAGGTCAACGATCTCATCGTTTGTCAACTCCTTTTCGTAGAACGGCTGCCAGACGGCGCGCGTCTCCGCGATCACGTCGGCCGTGATCCAGCCGGGCAACGGCCCGGTCGGCATCGGTCCGCGGGCGGAGACTTTTTGCGCGTTCTGCACACGCGCGTATTGTGGGAGCGAAGGGCGGCGACATAAGACACAAGATTGAATCTTTAACTGGAGACGCCGAGGAGACTTGCGATCCACTGCGCACGCCGTCACCGAGAAAAAATTGCAAATCTGGCCGAAAATCGTAACTTTTACAAAATGGTCGTGAATCCACTTTTCTTTCTCCGGTAGTCAATTCGGATCGGCGCCGAGAAATCCGTTGTTCGCAAATGACCGAATTTCCCCACGAAAACGGCACGTCAATTTTCGAATGGAAAAACACCCCTGCGCAAGTCGCGCGTTCAGCGAATGTTGTGGGGGTTGAAAAGCCACTAAGTCGCGCCAGCGGCGAAAACGCGGACCCGTATACTCCGTGAACCAAAGTTGAGGGGCCGCAATGCCGGTCAGCCCCGATCATCTCAACTGACATCCGGCGTCCGCGACACGAGCGCGCATGCGCCCTTCGGTTGGGCTGCGCGCTAAGCGTTGCACAATTCCAACGGGAGCGACGATGACTAAGTTTCTGAATCGAGTTCTTCATTCGCCACGGCTCACTCGCGCGGTGCGGTGCGGCAACAGCATCCTCTGCATGCGGCATACGCGCATCGGCGAGATGTGGTTCACCGTTAGGGACGATGACTGGTACGGCTGGTTCGAAGCCGAGCACCAGCGCCCGGTCGAAGGCGACGCAATCGATCGTGTGCATGAATTGATCCATGCCGTGAAGCGCAACGGTTCGATGTTCCGCTTTGAGAGTAACGAATACTTGAGCGTAGTGCGCGCAGTGTTCCAGTTGCCGATCAACATTGAAAACCGCTTTGAGGATGACATCCCCGCAGCGATCAGGCGGCTTGTTGAGGAATGGGCGACTTTCGTTCCGTTCGTTAACCGCGTGTTGGATGGGGAGGACGTAGCACGCGTCAGCACCGAGGCGACACAAACATTCGCCGCGTTCGACACCGAGATGAAATGCGACAGTCAGTGATTGAGCGTCCGGGTGCTTTCCCCGCCCCGTGACCATTCACTCGCATCAGCCTACGAGTACACCAACACCCGGCAACAAAAACCCGAAGTGCCCTTGACTCCGTATCTACCTACAGAGTGTAGACTCTTGTAGTAAAGGAAAGACGCGATGACTCGACTCGGCACCAGCGAATTGGCCAAACAAGGCGGCATCAATCTGGAGAGCATCCGTTTCTACGAGAAGGAAGGGTTGCTGCCGAAGCCGCCGCGCACTGCGGGCGGCTATCGCATGTTCTCGCCGGATGACGTTCGCCGTGTGCGATTCATCAAGCGGGCACAGGAGCTTGGGTTTTCGCTCCGCGAGATCAAGGAACTGCTTGCGCTTTCATCGGAGCCGGATACGAACTGCGGCGACGTTCGCGAGCGGGCTGAAGCGAAGCTTTCCGACATCGACCGGAAACTCGCCGATCTCAAACGGATCAGAAAAGCACTCGCTCGTCTCACCGCAGCGTGCGGTGGACGCGGGACGATTGACGGATGCCCGATCCTGGAAAGTTTGAATTCGACGAACCCCGTACCGTGATGCGGGCCGCAGAAGTTTACGACGGTCGCGCGATGCCTTCCGCGTGAGTGTCAACATACCACTGAAGGCGCTTGGAGCTTTGTTATGATCGCCACGCTTCCCATCTTGATGGCCCTTTCGTGGGTGCCGATCCCGGCCCAGAGCGCGGCCCCGGCACCGACGCACCAGAACGCGGACCAGACCGCGCAGGCAACGGACACGATCAAGTGTCCGCTGACGGGCGAGCAGATCCCGTCGTGCTGCTGCCCGGCGAAGAAGTAGCACGAGCGGCGGAAGCCCGGCCCCTGATCGGGGTCGGGCTTTCCGTTTCACGCCGGGCCGGAACGGGTGAACCATGAATCAAATTAGAACGACGGACAACCCAAGCAGGTGGGGCATCGCCGGGGCTTTCATCGCGGGGTTAGGCGCTGCGGCGTGCTGCCTCGGACCACTGGTGCTGCTGGCACTGGGCGTCGGGGGCGCGGGGGCCAGCAGCCTAAAAGTGCTCGACCCGTACCGCCCGATCTTCATCGTCATCACCCTCGGACTCCTCGGGTTCGCGTTCTACCGCGCGTACCGAACGCCCGCTGCGGCGGCGTGCGAGACGGACGGTGCCTGCGCCGTCCCGCGCGCGGCCCGCATCAGTCGCGTCGCGCTGTGGATCGCCACCCCGCTGATCCTCGCCTTGCTCGCGTTCCCCTACATCGTCCCCCAGCTTTTCGGCGGGACCAGCACAAAAGGAGCAACGAGCATGCAGAACAAAGAAGCCGTGTTGAAGCTGGACGGAATGACCTGCGCCGCATGCATCGTTCACGTGCGCCAAAGCCTGACGGGCGTGGACGGCGTGCAGGAGGCCAAGGTGACGCTCGATCCGCCCCAAGCCGTCGTGAGCTACGACCCCGCAAAGGTTTCGGTCGAAGCGTTGGAACAGGCAACCACCAAAGCGGGGTATCCGTCGTCAGTCAAGCAGGAGAAGTGAATCATGGCTGAGCAATTTGATCTGGTGATCCTCGGCTCCGGTTCCACCGCGTTCGCGGCCGCGCTGACGGCGCAGGAGTTGGGCAAGACGGCCGTCATGACCGAGGAGCGGCCCATTGGCGGCACGTGCGTCAACCGGGGGTGCTTACCGTCTAAGAACCTGATCGAAGTGGCGAAGTTGATCTACGACGCGGGCCATCCGCGCTATCCCGGCCTAACGCCGTGCAAGATCGGTTTGGATTTCGCCGCCCTCATCGCCCAGAAGGACGACGTCGTTCACTCGTACCGGAAGAAAAAGTACGAGAGCCTTGTGGGCGGGCAATTCAGCATCGTCGAGGGTCACGTCGAGTTTGTAGACCCGCACACGGTGGAGGTCGCGGGCAAGCGGCTCAGCGCGGAAAAGGTTTTGATTGCCACGGGCGCGCGGCCCGTGCTGCCCGACATCGACGGACTGGACCAGGTGCCGTATCTGACCAGCGACCTTCTCACCGTCGATGAACCGATGGAACTTCGGCAGCTTCCGAAGTCGCTATTGATCGTGGGCGGCGGGTACATCGCGCTGGAACTGGGGCAGATGTTCAGCCGCTTCGGCACGGAGGTGACGATCATCGAGCGCAACGCGCAGTTGCTGGCCCACGCGTACGAGCCGGAGGTGGGCCGGAGCGTCGGCGAGTCGTTCGCGGAAGAGGGAATCCAGGTCGTCACGAGGGCGACGGCCCGCCTCGTTCGGCAGGAGCATGGCGAGGTGGTGTTGACCGCGACGGTGGGCGGGAAGGAACGGGAGTACCGGGCCGAAAAGTTGCTGGTGGCGACGGGCCGAAGACCCAACACCGACAAGATCGGTATCGAGCGGGCGGGCGTGCGCGTGACGGATCGCGGCGCGGTGGCCGTCGATGAGCACCTGCGAACGAACGTGCCGCACATCTTCGCCGCCGGCGACGTGATCGGGCGTCAGCACGATAGCCAGATGGCGACGCCGGTCGGGAGCCGTCACGGAGGCATTGCGGGAAAGAATGCGCTTTCCGGCGAGGCGATGCGGGCGGTGGACCACCGGGTGATACCCCGCGTGATCTTCACCGATCCGCAGGTGGCTGTGGTGGGCATGACCGACGCCGAGGCGGTCGCCGCCGGTCAACGCTGCTGGTGCAATACGCTTCCCATGTCGCTCGTCCCCCGCGCGGGCGCGATCCGCGACACCCGCGGCATTATCAAGATGGTGGCCGACGCCGATACCGACGAGGTGTTGGGCGTGTCGATCGTCGGGCACAACGCGGGTGAATTCATTCACGAGGCCGCCATGGCGATGCACTTTCGGGCGAAGGTTCAGGACTTCATCGACCTGCTGCACGTCTACCCGACGATGGCCGAGGCGCTGAAGCTCGTGGCGATCTCGAAGTACAAGAACCCGTCGAAGTTGTCATGCTGTGCCGAATGATCCCAATGACAGGCCGATCACGTTCGATGTCAACGGCCCGCCTGCGCCGCGCGAATTGCTGAGGCTACTCTGATGCAATACAAGTGCGGGTCATGGGCATCATCCTCAAATCTGTGGTTCTGTTCTTCATCGCCGGCATCTGTGAGATCGGCGGCGGCTGGCTCATCTGGAAGTGGCTGCGCGAGGGTCGGCCGATGTGGTGGGGATTGATCGGCGGCATTCTGCTGGTTCTGTATGGCATCGTCGCCACTCTCCAGCCATCGCATTTCAGCCGCGTCTACGCCGTCTATGGCGGCGTATTCATCGCCATGTCGCTGCTCTGGGGGTGGCGCATCGACGGCCAGCGTCCCGACCGCGCGGACACGTTCGGTGCGATGCTGGCCGTCATCGGCGTGGCGATAATGATGTACTGGCCCCGCGCGCCGCACGGCCCGTCACACCATCACGCCGAGACGCTTACGGTTAACTTGTCGAATTGACAAACGATTCATTCCTGCTGCCGCGGTTATACACGCGGGTCCGATGCTTATGCTGCTTGCCGCGTGCGTCGGCAATCGAAACACGGCGTCCGGCCAATGCGGCGGTAGCTACAATCCGCCGAATCCAGCGGGATTTCGTACTGTGCCTGGTAGACAAGTCTTTGAACAGATTTGTCTTCCAGGCACAGACCGTTTTTGCTCATTTCTGCGGGGATTGCAAGGTCGATCTGAATGGCCTTGGTCGCCATGTCAACTTCGAGCCGGGCGATGAGGTTGGTTAGCAGCGAGCGTAGCGTCGGCATGGGAAGCGTCTGCATCGTCGCCGCGACTTGGGTCAGCTTGGCGATCATCTCGTCGGCAACAGCGTCGGGAGAGCGGGCGTCGATCTTTTTTGTCGCGCGCGCTTGTTCGATGCGTTCAATTACGGCCGTCAGCTTCGCTTCGAGTTGTTGAAGCTTCGCCTTGGCGGCGTCCTTGCCGACGCTGCCGAGTGCGTCGATGACGAACTCGATCTGCTGGCCGATCTTCGTTCGCTCGGATTCGAGCTTGGCGAGGTCGGTCGCATCGACATCGGTTTGCTGCCGATGCGTCTCGATCCGCTGGACGAGCTGCGCTTTCAAGCCCGGCGTCGAGAGCAGCGTGTCGCGCACAACGTCCAGAACGGCGCGCTCCAGTTGCTCGGCGGGGATCAGCCGACGCATGGTCTTGTCGCGCTTCGGCGTCGTGAACCCGCGATGGATGGCGTAGTACCGCGTCTTTGGATTGCCGACCGTGCGGCCCGTCAGCGGATGACCGTCCGCGCTTTTGAGAATGCCCTTGAGGAAGTAGCTGCTGTCGATGTGGCGGTCTTTGCTGGCTGGCACTTTGATGCGCGATCGGTCCTGTTTGCCTAATTGAACCTTCTGCCACGCGACGGCGCGCACGCGCAGGTCGCCAAGATAATCGCGGAGTGCGGGATGCGCGACTTCGATCCACTCGTCCTTCGGCCTGATCTGCTGCTTGGGCTTCTTGCGCGTCGCCAGCGACTTGCGATCGGTCATCGACG
>JBBSLV010000094.1:0-11069 GCA_038233535.1 Tepidisphaerales bacterium
CAACCGCCGCTATGCCGTCGGGCAGATCCTGTTGGAACTTCCCGCCGGCACGCTGGAGAAGAACGAGGATCCAATCAACTGCGCCGGCCGGGAGCTGCTGGAAGAGACGGGGTACCTGGCGGGGCGACTCAAGCCGCTGGGCAACTTCTACACCTCTCCCGGAATCCTGACTGAGAAGATGTACGGTTACGCCGCCTACGATCTCGAGCAATCGAATCAGGCCCTGGAAGAGGGCGAAGAAATCGAGCTGAACCCCGTGCCGTTCGACGAGGCCATCCGCATGATCAAGGAAGGCCGCATCGCCGACGGGAAGACGATCGCGACGCTGCTTATGTACGAGCGATTTTATCGTGGCCCGCAGGGTCGGGCCGATGGCGAGGGCGCGTAATGGGTTGGCAGGACCGTTCCTATTACCGCGACCGCAGTCACTCGACCGGCAATCCGCTCATGTGGCTGATGACCGGGTCGGTGCCGCTGTTCACCGCATTCGGCATCCGCGTGCGCATGCACGCGTCGATGATCCTGTTCATCGGGCTCGTGCTGATGTTCGGGCTTGGGCGGGGGTTTACGTGGCAGGACCGCGTGCTCAGCATGAGCGTGCTGTTCGGGATTGTGCTGCTGCACGAGTTCGGGCACTGCTTCGCCGCCCGATGGGTCGGCGGGAGCGCGGACGACATCGTGATGCACCCGCTGGGCGGGCTGGCGATGGCGTCGGCGCCAAGGCGCCCCTGGCCGCAGTTCCTCACCGTCGCGGGCGGGCCCGCGGTGAACGTCGTCATCTGCCTGATCTGCGGCATCGTGTTGTACCTCGGCTACGGGTACGTCCCCTGGAACCCGTTCCGCTTTGCTTCGCCGGGCGCATTCGAGAGCTGGTTGAGCTGGGGTCAGTACGTCCACTGGGTCTATCAGGTCAGTTGGCTGCTTTTGCTCTTCAACCTGCTCCCCGTCTTCCCGCTCGACGGCGGGCAACTGCTCCAGACGATGCTCTGGCCGAAGTTCGGCTACTACAAGTCGATGCTTTTCGCGACGACGACCGGGATGGTCGGCGCCGTGATCATGGGGATGGTCGGCCTGGCCACGGGGGCGCTGCTCCTGCTGTTCATCGCGATCAGCGGGTTCATGACTTCGATGGGCATGCGCCGCCAACTAGTGGCCGCTGGCCCGTACGGGCTGGAGGAGGACGAGGGTATCGACTACAGCGCCGCCTACGACACCGGCGCGCCCAAGCGAAAGCGTTTCTCCAAGTGGAAGGGAAAACGCGCCGCAAGCCGCGCCGCCGCCGATCGCGACGAGCGGCAGCGCATCGACGCGATCCTCGCCAAGGTCAGTGCCAAGGGAATGAACAGCCTCACCTGGCTCGAAAAGCGCGCGCTGAAAAAGGCCACGGAACACCAGCGCGCCAACGAAGTGGCCATGAAACGGCGTGGGTTCTAACCAGTTCACCACGGAGCACACGGAGAGCACGGAAAGGCGAGGCTTTCCATGCTTCTTCTTCCCGCATCTCTCCGTGCCCTCCGTGGTGGATCACTCCCGTCTTTGACGTTTCCCCCGCCCGCTCTTACCTTGCTCCCATGACCGCCGCCGCGTTTCAGCAGTGCATCAATCCCGCGTGCCGTGGCACGTTCGGCATCGAAGAGGTGCACGTCGCCTGCCCAAAGTGCGGCAGCCTGCTGGACATTCAGTATGACTGGGACCGGCTTCCCGTCCCCAAGAGCCTCAATTACTTCGAGCACCGCTGGGCCACCAAGGGCACCGGCACGGAAGGGCGGCTGGATTTCTCCGGCGTGTGGCGGTTCCGGGAGCTTTTGCCGTTTTATCGCACGGAAGCGGACATCGTCAGCATCGGTGAGGGCCGCACGATGCTCCAGCAGAACGATCTGCTCGCCCGGCAGATGGGGATGAAGCCCGGCGCGTTGCTGCTTCAGTACGAGGGGCTCAACCCCAGCGGCAGTTTTAAGGACAACGGGATGACGGCTGCGTTCACGCACGCGCGGATCGTCGGGGCCAAGCGCGTCGCGTGCGCCTCAACGGGGAACACCAGCGCGAGTTTGGCGATGTTCGCGTCGCTGGCGGAGATGCAGGGGGTGGTGTTCATCGGGTCGGGGAAAATCAGCTTCGGCAAGCTGTCGCAGGCGCTGGATTACGGCGCGTTGACGCTCCAGATTCAGGGCGACTTTGATGCGTGTCTCCGGCGCGTCCGGCAGGTCGCCGTTGACGTGCCGCAGTTGGGCATCTATCTGATGAACAGCGTCAACCCGTTTCGGTTGGAGGGGCAGAAGAGCATCATGCTCCGCATCCTCGAAGCCCGCGACTGGCAGCCCCCGGACTGGATCATCGTGCCCGGGGGGAACCTGGGGAACACGGCCGCGTTCGGCAAGGCTTTTCTGGAGATGAAGCAGCTGGGGCTGATTAAGAAGATCCCCCGGCTGGCTGTGATCAACGCCTCGGCTGCCAACACGCTCAACGTTCTGGTCTCCCAGCGCGGCATGAAGTGGAACGGGGGCAACTATGACGCGACGATTGCGCAGAAACACTACGCCGCGCTCGACGAAAGCGACTATCACCCGCACACCGTCGCCAGCGCGATCGAGATCAGCCGACCGGTGAATCTGCCCAAGGCGCTGCGATCACTGGAAGTGATGAACGGCGTCGTGCGCGAGGTCACGGACGACGAAATTCTCGAGCACCGCGCCATGGTCGCGAGATGGGGCTTCGGCTGCGAGCCCGCCAGCGCCGCAAGCATCGCCGGATTGCACAAGTTGCTCGAGGAGCAGGTGATCGGGAAGGATGAGACGGTTGCGTGCATCCTGACCGGGCATGAGCTGAAAGACCCGAACGCGACGGTGAAGTATCACACAGGAATCGACATGAAGACGGTGCAGGACCTCGCCCCGCGCGAGGAGCCGCACGGCAAGCTGTCGAATCGTCCCGTCGCCGTAGATGACGATCTCGAAGCCATCGTCCGCGCCTTGGGCGGCGACGCGAAAATGATCGTGGCGCACAAGGTTAGACCGAGCACGGCGAACGTGCCGGTGGCGGAGTACTAGACCGGTTGTGGAAACCCCACGGCGGCCTCAGAGCGCCCGCGACGGGCCGCGCGGTTCGCCCAACGGCGCGGCCCGCCGCTGGCGCTCTGGGCCGCCGCGCAGCGCATCGCAGGACTTCTCATGACATCAGTCGCAATCACCGGCGCCGCGGGACGAATGGGCCAGCGCCTCGTCTCCCTCGCGCAACAGGACGGCAACTTTCAAATCGTCGGCGCCATCGAGCGCCCCGAGCATCCGATGCAGTCGCGCGACGCCGGCGAAGTCGCCGGCATCGGCCCGATCGGCACGCCTATCACCTATGATCTGAAATCCACGCCGCAGGTGCTGATCGACTTCACCGCACCGGCGGGGATGCGACACTGGCTCAAGACCTGTCGCGATCGCGGCATCGCGATGGTGATCGGTACGACGGGGTTGCAGGAAGAAGATCATGCCGCCATCGACCAGGCGGCGACGGACATCGCGATCCTCCAGGCGCCCAACATGAGCCTGGGCGTCAACCTCCTGTTCAAAATCGCCGCCGAGGTCGCGAAGACGCTCGGCGACGACTACGACATCGAGATCGTCGAAGGTCATCACCGATTCAAGAAGGACGCGCCATCCGGCACCGCCATGGGACTGGCCGACGCGATCCTGAGATCGACTGGCAAGACGCGCGACGCCCTGGCCTACGACCGCCACGGCGACGAAGCCGTCCGCAACCGCGGCGAGATCGGCATGCACGCCCTGCGCATCGGCGATGAAGTCGGGCGTCACACCGCCTACTTCGCATCCCTCGGCGAGCGCCTCGAGCTCACCCACGTCGCCACCAACCGCGACACGTTCGTCCACGGTGCCTTGCGCGCCGCGAAGTGGCTCGCCGGTCGGAAGCCCGGCCGCTACGCGATTGCCGACGTGCTCGGATTGTGACTGAATCCCGCAGAATCGAGCTTGGGGCACAGATGTTCGCCCCCGCCGCTCGAACCCACATCGAACCCGCCGCGGCCTCAAACGTATCCTTGACATGGCGGACGCTATCGATACATTCCGCCCTCTCGCGCACGCGCCATTAGCTCAATTGGCAGAGCAGCTGACTCTTAATCAGCGGGTTCCAGGTTCAAGTCCTGGATGGCGCATCCAACAGCCCACCCCTTGCGGGTGGGCTTGTTCATTTCTTGAGATGACGCCATGCTCCATCCTCTTGGTGCGCTCCGGACATTTTCGCACGCCGCAGACGTACGCTTAGAGAATGGCGGGCCGTCTTCCAGTCTAATCCACTCCACTTATTGTTTCTGCCCATGCATGAGATGTGGGCTCATCTGCTGTTGGCGCAACCGGTGTGGACAGATTCGTCCGTTGGGGATCGGCGGTTGATAACGTGGCGCGGGCGGAGGCGGCGGGAATTGCGCGGGGGGGTTTTTGGCGTGCTGGCGCGGTGAATATTTGTCGCTTTGCGTTGTCGTGTGTCGACTCATTAAAAGACCGGGGACGACAACCGAAGGGGCCATGCACATGACGCGATTGCGACCGCTTTTCCGAACCGTCCGCGCCGATGGCGCGGTCTACTCGCTCACGTTTGCCGACGATGGGACGTGGATGATCCTGCTCGATCAGGAGCGCATCGAAACCGGACGGACGGCGGGCGCCGGCGTGGAGGAGGCCGTCGATAAGTTCAAAACGCTCGCGATGACCATGCCGGCCAGAAAGCTCGCGCGGGCTTCGTAGCGCGCCCACGTCCCGCGCTTCCGGCGCGCCACGCCGCGCGGGTCTGTTGGCGAGCCCGCTTTAGCGGGCGGGGGCGCGACCAATGCGGGGATCGATCACATCGGAAACGGGCGCGGCAGGGGCGCGCGCGGGGTTTGCGGCTCGCTCTCCCGAGGCGCCTCGGTGGCGACGTAGTTCAGCCGCTCCTTCGCGTTCTCGAAGTTGAACCAGTCCACCTCGAACGCGCGCTCCAGTTCACCCAACATGCCGCGCTCGATCTCGCCCTCGGGCGTGTCCCCGCTGAACATCGCCATCTGCGGGCGCGCCTGCACGTCGGCCAGCTCGGCGACGTAAACCTTGCCCTCCCTGGGCAGCTCGATCAGCCCGACGGGCTTCGCGCCGTCGCGCGGGGCGGGCGTGGAGAGCAGATCGAACGCGCCGTCGGCGAAGCGGGCGGTGGACTCGTCGCCCTCCAGCTCCAACCCGGGCAGCTTGCCGCGGATCTCGGCCGGGAACGGGCCGACCGTCAGGACGTTCCGCTGCGCGGATTGACCGGCCTGCCGCAGGCCGGACTGTTTGGCCTGCTCCAGCAGCGTCGCTGCGTCGGCCTTGGCCTGCTCGAACGCGGCGGCGGCGATGACGTCGGCGCGGACCGCGTCCTGCACCTCCGCCAGCGCCCGCGGCGCGTGGGCGGGGTCGGCGGCGGTGAGCCGGATGATGTACCCCTTGTTCGCCGCGTCGCGCAGCGGCCGCGACGGCGCCCACACCGCCAGCGCGTTGGCGTTCTCCGGCTGATCCTCGGGCAGGAACGGTTGGGCGGCGATCGTCACGTACTGCGCGAACGGCAGGTTTTCCTCGGCAATGGTCGCCATTCCGATCTGCGGGAGGGTGGCAAGCTGCTCCTCCGAACGGAGCTGGTCGTCGTAGGCGGCGACGGTTGGCAGGACGTTGAATTCACGCTGGATCGTCTGCGCCAGCCGCTGGAGGTATTCGTAGCTGTTGTAGGGCACGCCTTGCGATGAATTGGGCGCGTTCGCCGGCTGCGTGGCGCTCCCGGCGGGAGAACCGGCGGTGGCATTGCGGAACGTTTGGTAATCCGCGGACATGATGGCGGCGATGCGCGACTGAATTTCCGCGGCGCGGCGCTCCACCTCGGGCACGACGATGCGCCCCTTGACGTCCTCGCGGACTTCCTCGAACGGCCGGGTCGTCGCCCCGGGGGCCTGCGTGACGTTTTGCGTCGTGGCCTGCGTGGCGCTTTGCGTGGTGGCCGTCGTCGGCTGCGAGCCTTGCGTGGTGGGGAACTGGCTCTGGTTCTGAAGGTAATACTTCTGCGCCTCGACCTCCCACTTGTACTCGTCCCTGCTCGCCTCGACCATCTTGCGAACCGCTTCGCGGGGCACGCTGATGTACTGGAGCTTCACGCGATTGGGATAGCGGTAGCCGAAGCCGAAGGGATTGTCCGTCGGAGACGCGACGGGCGAGACGTCCCTGTACTTCTTGAACTGGGCCTGCAACTGTTGCGTTGTCGGCGCGGGAACCGTCTCGGCATAAGCGGGGGCGGGAAGCTCGGCGACGTTCACCGTCACGTTCTGCGTCCGCCGCGCCAGCGCGTGCTTGACGGCTGGCTCGGACAGTTTGATCACGCTCGACGCCCGCTCGAACGCAACCTGAACCGCCAGAAAGTTGGCAACCGCCTGGCGAAGGCGCTCCATCGACTGCTCGTCGGGCGGGATCGCGCCGGCCAGCTCGTTGACGAGGATCTCGTTCACGCGGTCTTCGCTGATGCCCAACCCCATGCGTTTCGCTTCCTGCTGGAGCAGCAGGTACAGCCGCGGGTTCTGATTGATCGCGCGGACGGGCCCCGGCGGGATGCCCTGGAGCAGTTCCATCTCGCTCGTGGCGGGGTTCCAGCCGAGGCGGTAGGCGAACGGCACCTGCATCCCAAACTGGCTCCGCGGCCCCCCGGCGCGAAGCTCGGTGAGCATGCGCCACTCCTGCTCGGCCGTTTGGAACTCAGACGCGTGAACCTCTTCATCGCCGAGCTTCGCCAGCACCGGATCGCGCCCGCCGCCCATCTGGTCGAGACCCGTCGGGAGGATAAACACGATCATCAAAAACACGGCGAAGATGGCGAGGAGCCTCTTCTTGTTCTTCTGCATGAATCGATACATGGGGTCATCACTCGGTACTATTGCCCACAGAAACGGGGACATCACTCATTACTATTGATGTCCCTTTTGTGCCACATCGGTGTCGGCGGGGACGACGAGCGACTGCTGCCCGAGCCGTTGCGCGTGCTCCCGTGCCGCGGGGGCGGCGGGGTCTTGGGGGAACTGGGCGGCGATCTGCTGGTACAGCTCCAGCGCGGCCTGGTTGTGCTTCGTCCGTTCGAGGATCGCGGCGGTCTTCATCAGCGACTCGACGACATGGGGTTGCCCCGGCGCGTCCTTGCAGTGGGCGACGACGCGCATGTACGCCAGGGCGGCGTCGTGGAGCGCGGGGGGGTCTTCGCCGGCGAGTCCTTCGGTCGCCTGGGCGAGCAGGAACAGCGCCTTGGCCTGGTCTTTCTGATCGACGAAAATACCACGGCTGCCGTTGATCGCGTCGATCGCCTTCTTGTACTGCCTGTCGTCAATCGCGATGGCGGCGACGTCCAGCTTCATGCGCGCCAATGCGCCGGCGGCGGCGGGATCGTTGGCGGCGACGGCGCCGGCCTTGACCATCTGCTCCAACACCTCGGCCATGGCTTTCTGATCGTCGCGGGTGCGGTGCAGGTCGAGCAGGAAGCTCAGCAGCGCCTGCCGCTGGTCGGGCGAGAGCTTCGCGTTCGCAAGCGCGGTCTCGACCTCCTGAACGGCGGTGGCGAGGTAGGACGACTTGGCGTCGGGCATGCCGGGCTTAGCCGGCGCCGCCTTGGACGTGCCCAGCACTGCGGTGACGAACGCGGTGGCGGCGGCGTCGAAGCGGCCGGCCTTCTCGGCGGCCGTTAAAAGTCGCCCGGCGACCCATACCTTCAGCCAGTCACGCCGCGTGCTTTGGATCGTCTTGACATAACCGTTGACCGAGGGTTCCCACTTGGCGTCGACGAACGCTTCCTCGGCGGCGTTCAGCGCCGGCTCGTCATCGATCGCGATGCGCACGACCTGCTCCACCGGACGGCTGGACTCGCGGCCGGCAAGGTTGGAGAAGATGGCGGCCTGATCGTCGATCCGCACGATCCTGACCGTCGCGATCTCCAGCGCGTTGGTCCGCGCCTCACCCGGCTTGGCCGAGCTCACCCACAAGCTGTCCGCCCGCGCCGCGCCGGCAAAGACCGACACCGCCATCAGCACGGCAGCGAGGCGCGGGAGAATGTGGATATGTCGGAACGAGCGGGTCATCGATGCGTGCAAATCGTACGTGAGGCGTTCGATGCAGGAGAGGGGGGTCGAACCCCTTCTCTTAGACCCCGTTTTTCCGGGGTTTCCTCCAAAGTGGACGAAATGGTGGACGAAATGCACGCCGCACCATACCGTCCCCGTCATGCTCAATTCTACAGCAAAGAAGGGCCGCCCCCAAGGCTACCACCGCACCGCGTGGGGGGAGAACATCCAAGGGCTCACCCGCCTCGCTGACGGCCGCTGGAAGGTCTCCGGGCCAAAGCCGGTCAAGTTCTCAGAGCCCGACGAACGGCTCGCCGTCGCACGCTTTCACAAGATCATGGCCGACCGGGCCGGCAACCAGAAGTCCCTGATCCCGATGGGGACCTTCAAGGACGCCGGGGAAGCGGCAAAGAAGATGCTCGCCGGGACCAAGCATACCTTCATCGCCCGCATCCCTGCGAACGGCGGACCCATCAAGGTCAGCCGATCCTTCGACACAACAGAGGCATGGGCTTGGTTCCGCGAACAGATTTTGACCCGCCCGAAGTGGGTGGCCGAGCGGGTCGGCATCGAGCAGATCGGATACCTGACCGACGTGAAGCGACCAACCCTCTCCCCGAAGCTGACCGACCTCGGCGAGTTGTACGCGGAGAAGCCGGACCTTAGCTCAAATGAGGCGAGCCGGTCACGTCTCTTCTGGAAAGAGTTCTGCAAGGCGGTGGATGTCGAGGCGGTCCGTGACATCACTCACGACGAGATTGCCAAGTACGAGGCGACCATCCTCGCAAAGGGGCACGCCCCGAAGTCGATCCTTCACCGCCACCGGAAGATCAGGACGATCCTTGCCCACGCCATCAAGCGGGGCCGCGGCGTTGAGGACTGCCGCCGTGCCCTCGACATCACCGCCATGCTCGAGGTCAAGGACGCCCACCCGTTGGACCCGAAGCCGATCAGCGTCGCCGACTTCTGGAAGATCCACGCCGCCGCGGAGGATGCCGGCGACACCACCTACGCCGCCCTGATGCTGACAGCCCTGAACGCCGCAATGTACGGCGGTGAGATCGCCGCCCTGAAAGGGGAGGAAGTCGATCTATCCCGCGGCGAACTCGTCACCCGTAGGAGCAAGACGGGTGTTAGCCGGGTCGCCGTGCTCTGGCCGGAAGTCATCAAGGCCCTTAAGAAGATAGAGCGGCGGGGCGATTACGTGTTCAACACCTCTCGCCGGTCGTACGTCGTCAACAGCGTCCTGAAGATGTGGCGGAAGTATCGGGAGGCCGCGGGGCTTACCGACAGTACGACCTTCGGTCAGGTCCGTGATGCCGGGTTCACCATCGCCTGCCGGTCCGCCTCACTCGATCAAGCCCGCGTCCTCGCCGGTCATCGTCTGCCCGGTGCGACCGACTTCTATGTCCGCAGAAACCCTCAGTTCGTCACCGACGCCTGCAAGGCCATCAGAGGTGAGTTCTACAAGAAAGGAAAGTGAACCGTGAGCTACCATACCGACATCATTCAGGACCGGACGGCGACGGCAACGACGCAGATCGCCAAGCGGTACGGCGTCGATCCCGCGGCCATCAAGTGGGAGGTCACCCGAGAAGGTGCAGTCTGTCTGTTTACCTCGGGGGACCGGCACCACTACCTCGCCAGCGTCGGCTTCGATAAAAACGTAATGAAGGTGTTCATGCACACGAGGAGCCTCAACCTGAACTAGCTCCCCGACGACTCGATGAAGCAGCAGGCCCCCGCATCAACCGGCGGGGGTCTCTTCGTTTCGTCACGGGATGCCCGCCGTCAGCCGGATTAAGTTGTTTCCCGCATCCGATCAACCGCGACGGGCCGGAAGGCATCTTCAGCATCCTCACCGCTCTCCGCAGCCCCTATCAGCACCGCGAACAGGGCAACACTCAAACGCCACTCCCGTCGAGTGTCCCGCTAAAGCTTTTCATCGCATCGGACCGTTAAAGAACTCCCGTGGGACGTGATCCGCAAGGCCGGACCGGGGCTGAAAATAATCTTGGAATGCCAACGAACAAGGTTGGGATCGGCCAGAATTACTATCTCACGATCAGACAACAGTGTCTGACAGCGGTCATCAGCCGTGGACGAATGCGAAGAGACGACGTGCAGAACGAACAACGATCTGGACGATAACAAAGTCTCTCTTCGCTCGGTGAAAACCGACATTCGCCTCGGCTGCTGATGACAGCCGAGGCTTTTTTATGTCGACGCCGAAAGACAACGCCAACCTCAACGACGCCATGACGCTGCTGAGGAGCTTCAAGGCCCGCTTCATGGTCCCCGACACGTTCGGCCACGGCTGCACCATTGACGGCAAGTGGAGGCCGAGGTTTGCCAACCCGAAAGAGCAGGCCCCCCAGCAGATCGCCCGCGGCCTCCGCACGACCCGCAAGCTGAACGATAAAAAGCTGCGACAGCACGCAATGGGCGAGCGTCCGTTTTTCGCCATCGCAATGGCAAACCGACAGCGGCAAGTCTGGGACACCCTGCGGACCACCGGATTGCTCGAAGCCGCCTTGCCCGGTGTTGATGCTGCGACCCGCCTTGCGTTCCTCGATGAATCTGCCCCCAGCCGGGCCGCAGTCGAGGCATTGTTGAAGGTTGAACCCGGCAACGCCAAGGCGACGGGGCTGGCAGCGAAGATCAACATGTCCGCTCCGATCTGGGCAGCGATCCAGCACGCACTGCTCGTGACGAGCAAGCAGGCCGACCCCAAGCGGTACTGGCAACTTCACAACGCCCTCGTCGACGCGACGAAGCACATCCTCAAATCCATCGACGAGCACGAACTGACCCTCGACATCGACGCGGACAAGGATCGTGCGGACGCGAAAGAGGCCGCATGGGCATTGGCTCACAAGGTCAATGACGAAGTGTTCGGCCCCGCGGGTTGGCCGGTCTATCTCGAGCCGTCCCGCAATGGGCGAGGCGTCTACGTCCGGTTCAGAGTTGTACG
>JBBSLV010000095.1:0-11016 GCA_038233535.1 Tepidisphaerales bacterium
ATTGACGTCCGCCCACAACACGTCGTCCACCCGCCAGATCGTCGGCAGCGGCTCCACCTGCTTCTTTCCTCGCGCCATCCGTGGCTCCTTTCGTTAGCCTTAGTTTAGGCTACGATTGGGGACTTGAGATGGTTTCTTAATCGTGCGCCAGCTTATAGCCGCGGGCGGAAGCCCGCGGGTTCTCTCACGGTTTCGCAATCGGCGTCACCGCGCCGTCTTCGGCGACGTGGAACTGCGCGAAGTCGGTCACCTTCGGTAGCGCAATATTTATCTTCCCGATCTGGAGTGTCTGCCCCCCGCACAGCGCGATCATCGTTGGACGCTGCTTTGCGTCGCGTCGCACAAGCACAAGCTTCGCGTCGGTCGTCAAACCGGCGTCCGCGAGCGTGATTGCGCCGCCGGTGTCATTGCTCACCAGCACGTCGCTGCGCCCGTCGGTCAGTTCCAGCAGCAGGGCGACCGACGCATCGGAACCCATCGGGATTCGCGTGGATTTCGCGATCAGCGGCTTGTCGCCGGTGTACGGCTCGACGATCGTGACGAATGTCGACTCCCCGCCGGGGGTTCGGGTCATGACGCGCGGAACCCACGCCTCGGTCGTCGAGTTGTAGATGCCGGCGATGACCCAGCCTTCGCAGGTGTAACCGTCGGCGCCGGTCGTGAAGTCGGTGTAGCGGACACGAACGTTCTGCGCATCCGGCGGACGGAGCTCGTAGCGGTCCTCGACGTTCAGCTCGATCGACCAGCCGGGCTGGGGTTGGCGACTGACCTGGAAGTTGCGCATCTGCGGGTGCGCGAAGTCCGTGGCGGGGAAAAGCGCCAAGCCGCCGAGCGGGGAGAGGTTGCCGAAGTGCGTCGTGTAGAACTTCACGTGGTCCGCACCCCCGGCGACGCGGAAGACGTCGAAAACGTAACCGTCATCGTCGGAGACGTCGATGTGCGCGACGGTGCGCTCGAAGCGCGTCGTGACGCCGGGATTCAGGCCCGGCGCGTTGACGCTGATTGCCTGAAACCCATCGCCCATTGCCCAGAGGGTCGTCGCGCCGGGGGCGCCGTTGGGCTGATCGGCGCCGTTGACGGTGACCGTGTTGTGCGCGAGCGTCGATTTGTACCAATTGGCGCGCGGCGACTCCCACCCGCCGAATTGCACCGGCGGGTAGCCGAAGTCCGGCATGAGATCGAGACCCTTGGCGAAAAGCCCGAGGTTCATTCCGTCGGCGTGGCCGTGGCCGCCCCGGGTGTCGTAGTCGAGCCAGAGCGTGCGGGTGTCGTCGCCGCGTCCGGAGTGGAGCATGGCGATGTGCCACTCGCGCTTGTTGACGCTTGTGGCGCGGATGGTGTCGCCGTGCTCGTCGATGACGCGCTTCATGTCGCGCTTGAATCCGTCCGCGTCTTCCTCGAACAGGTCGTAGGGCAGCCCGTCGAGCTCGCCCTTGTTGCGGTGGTAGACGACCTGCGCGAACGCGGGATCGTTCGTGGCCTGGTAGAGCTGCCAGAGGAACGAGTACATCGACGGGACCGCGACGCCGCTCATGTTGCCGGTTGCACCGACACCCTGGTCTTCAAGGAACGAGACGCCGACGTAGGAGTCCACCGGCCCCGCGAAATAACCCGTGTCGCCGGAGAGCGGATAGTACCGGTTGCCGCCCGACCACGTGTCGATGAAGAACCGCCACATCTGGGGCAAGCGCGGGTGGCGCTGGATCATCTCGGGCAGGAATTTCTCGTCCATGCGCGCGTAGTAGCCAAGGAATTCCGCGAACCGCTGGGCCGCGTACGCGGAGTAGCCCGCCAGCCCCTTCTCGCCCGTTGTGCCGTCGACGGCTGTCGTTTGTGCGATCACCGGGTCGAGCATCGTCATCACTTCCGCGCGGTTGTTGGGCCAATCGAGCGCGGTCATGATGATCGCCTTGGTCAGGTGCTCCTGCGGGTAGTTGGAGTAGATCTTGTGCCGGTTCGCGATCGCGTCGCGGAGAATGCGCGTCTCAATGTTCGCGACGATGTCGTCGGCGGTCGTCTTCTTCGTCGGGGTGTCGAATTGTTTGCTTTTTTCGACGAGAAACTTCACCAGCTCGGCGTCGCCGGGGATCGCGGCCTTGATCGCGTCGTAAGCGAGCGTCATTTCGCGCGTCTCCATCGTCGCATCGTGCCAGACCGACACGTACCCGTCGGCGCGAACGGATTCGTAGAGGATGCCCTGCGTCTTGAAGTCAAACGTCGGGTAGAGGTCCGCGACGCGGTCGAGCAGGATGGCGGCCTTGTGCGCGTAGACGTTGTCGCCGGTGACGACATATGCCGTCGACAGGCGCTTGATGCCCAGTTGCACCGCCTGCTTCCATTGGCCGTAGACGAGGTAGGCGGGGATGAACCGCCAGTGGTTGCCGTTCTCGCTGACGTAGCCGGTGCCGTCATCGACGCCGAAGGTGTGCAGTGGATCGGACTTGTCGGGGTGTTCGGTGTTGAAGAGAAGTGACCGGTCCGCTTTGGCGGGGTTGAACACGCCGCGTGAGTCCAGGCCCGATTCGTGGAACTTCGCGAAGTCGTTTTTGGGGAAGATTTGCGCGCAGTCGGGGTGCGGGCAGGTGAGCTTCCACGGCTTGTTGAGCGCGTCGATTCGCCAGTCGTACATCGGCACGGGCTTGCCGCACGCGGGGCAGTGGCCGTTGCTCCAGACCATCCACGAGCGCGGCATCGTGGCGCCGAACATGAGCTTCCACAGCTGTTCGTCCGACATCGCCCGCCAGGGCTCCGCGAGCTCGACCGCCTGCTTGCGCACCCCCCGGCCCCAGTCGTCGCGGTCCATGTTCTTCCGCGCCCGCTCGATCAGGTGCGGCGGATAAAACGCACTGGCGCGCTGCGTCGTCGGATGGTCCTGCGCTGACGCGGGAGCGACAAGAGCGGCGGTCAGCATGAGCAAGGCGAAAAGACGGATCATGCTGAAGTATACCGTCGCGGGGGAAGAAGGTTGAGCATGCCGCCCCCCTCACGCCGGCGTCTGAGCTGCAAGCGAAGACGCGGATCGAACCTACGATGCGCGCGAGGTGTGCAACTGCTCGATTAAGTCACATGTCTGCCCGAGCGAATCGACACCGACAAACCGCAACGCGATCTGCCGGCACGCGCCGGCGGTGTGTTTGTCGGTCAGCAGCGCGTTGAGCTTCGCCGCCACTGCTTTGGCGCGGTACTTGCGGCGGCTGATCCAGTTGCCCGCGCCCAGGCGCGCGACGCGGTGAGCGTTGTCGAACTGGTCGTGGGCCATCGGCATGACCAGCTGCGGGATGCCCGCCGCCAGGGCCTGCGACGTCGTGCCGATCCCCCCGTGGTGGACCAGCGCGGCGCAGCGCGGGAGGAGTTGGCTGAACGGGGCATAATCGAAATGTCGCACGGTCGGGGGCAGATCCGGGGGGACGTGCGCGCGGTGGCGCGACAGCAGCAGTCCCCGGCGGTTGAGGATCGCGCACGCCTTGGCGCTCTCGCGGAAGAATGACTGGCCGAAGGTCATGGCGGAGCCGGGGGTGAAGACGATCGGCGCGTCGCCTGCGGCGAGGAACGTTTCCAGCTCCCGCGAGACCGGCTCCACGTCGCGCTCATCATACAGCGGGAACTGCGTCAGGCGCAGCTGCGCCGGCCAATCGGGGGGCTTCGATGCGAACCACTCGGGGAACAACCCGAGCACGAGGTCGGGCGATAGCCACCATTGGTCGAGGATGCCATGGACGCACGGCAGTCCCTTCTCGGCGCGGATCGCGTTGATTGGCGGGGCAAGCAACCGGTCGACGACGAGCTTGTCGATCATTCGCCACATCCCGCGCTTTACGGGCAGCGGCAGCCAGTCGGGCATGTACAGCCCCGCCAGCCGCGGCGGCTGGTGCGCGCTGCGGAACACCGCCGGCGCGAGCTGCACCGTCGCGGTGGGGACGCCGAGCTTGTCCTGCGCGATGCGCGCCCCCAGCGCGATCGAGTGCGCGACGACGACGGTCTCGCCGGGCACGTAGCGCTCGGCGATCGCCTCGTACGTCGGGCGCGTCGCGGGGAGCACGCCTTTCTCGAAGACGGCGCGGAACCCTTTGATCGGATGCCACAGGTTCGGGTTGCCCAGCGCGTCGCGGAACTCCCCGGCCGTGCCCAGCGGAACGAAGTCGTCGAAGCCCGCTTTGCGGGCGAGCGGCTCGAAGTAAGGACTGGCGATGAACGTGATGCGATGCCCGCGCAGGCGCAGCGCCGTCGCGATGCCGAGCATCGGATGAACGTCCCCGTGACTGCCGAGGGCGATGACCAGCGCGTGCATGAGACGACCCGCGGCGCGGGAAACCCGAATGTCCAAACCGGAAATCCGAATCAATGACGAATCACCAATGACGAAACCCGAATCCGAATGACGATCCACTTCGTGATTCGCACCTCCGTCATTGGTTGTTCGTCATTCTGGTTTCGACATTCGGGTTTTCTCACAGCCCCATCAAATGTTCCATGATCGCCAAATCCAGCGCCTCGTAATCGCGATTGGCGATGCACTGCTGCTCGATTTTTTTGTCGAACGTCCGCACCTTCTCGACCAGCGCGAGGAAGATCCGCCGGCTGTTGGAGAGGTGCTTCGTGCCGCCCTCGGGCTTTTGCGTGCGCATGGCTTTGACGTCCAGCCCGATGAAGCACCCCGTGTCGGCGTAGTTCCCCGCTTCGAGCACGCGCACCTGGTTGTACGCCTGGCGGAGGTTGTTGCTGCCGAAGCTCTTGTCCTGGTCGAATTTCAACCCGTTCTGGTCGTTGAGATGAACGCCCCAGAGCTTGCCCATCGCCATGGCAAAAGCCATTTCGTCGGAGGGATCGTTGCCCACGAGCAGCGCGTGGGCCGTCTCGATCAATCCACCGACGCGGTTGGGATCGACGCACATGGCGCCGATCGCCAGCGCGTGGCCGATGGTGGGGATGTACATGTGGTCCATCGGCTCGTTCGGCTTGGGTTCGATGGCCAGGCGCACTTCCTTATCGTGCTCGAGGACGACGTTGAACGCATCGATCAACCACTTGTGGGCGTCGATACCGTTCTTTGATTCGCGGATGTACGTGCCCTCGCGCGCCAGCCACAGGACCATCATGTCCGTGCCCAGCGCCCGCCCGATGTCGGCGGTGCGCTTGAGCCGATCGATCGCCCACTTGCGCACGGCCGGGTCGTTGGCGGTGAACCCGCCGTCGACGCCTTTGGGGTCTTCCCACAGCCGCGGCGCGACGAACTCGGCGACCAGCCCCTCGTCCTTCAGCATGGCCGCGAGCTGCTTCGCTTCCTTCTCGACCTGCGCCGCCGACTTGCTGTCGACGTCCGGCACCGCGTCGTCATCGTGCAGTTGAACGCCTTCGAATCCGAGCTTCTTGTATTCCTTGAGCTTGGTTGCGAACGCGATGGTGGGGCGGACGGTCGGGCCGAACGGATCGGACCCTTCGTGGATGTTCCAGGGGCCGAAGGAGAAGCGGTAATCGCGGGGCATAAGCGTGTCGTCCTGTTGCCAGAGGGATGGAATCAGCTGAAGTCGCGAGCAGGGTTTTATCGGAGTAGGGGCGCGGGTTCAAGCAACCGGTATACGGCGGCCGTGGCGATGCTGAACCATTCAGTGTCGATGCTGAGTCGTTCAGTGTCGATGCTGAGTCGTTCAGTGTCGATCTCGAAACGTCCCTGAGTCGCTGCCAATCCACCGGCGGCGATTTTCTCGGACGCTTAATCTTCCGAGTACTCGCACCACGTCTTGGGGGTCTCCCAGACCGTCACGCTTGCGAGCGTCGCGCCTTGCTCCTCGAAGCGCGGTTCGAGAAGCCCATAGATCACCTTCGCGATGTTCTCCACGCTCGGCACGACATCCTTGAACTCGTTCAGCTCGACGTTGAGGTTCTTGTGGTCGAAACGGTCGATCACGTGCTCGGCGACCAGCCGCTCCATCGCCGGGACGTGCATCAATTCGCCGTTCGGATGGGGCACGCCGCGCAGGGTGACCTGCAACTCGTAGTTGTGCCCGTGGCCGTGGGGGTTGTTGCACTTGCCGAACGTGCGGGCATTCTCCTCGTCGCTCATTGTCGGGCAGTGCAGCCGGTGCGACGCGGCGAACTCGAACTTCTGAGCAAGGCGGACCATGGGAAACTCCGATGCGTTGACGATGAGCGTCAGAAACGGCGAGAGCGAGAGCCGCAAATCGTGCAGATGCATGTGCGCGGGCCAGACATAGCGCAACGCCTCGAACAACTGCTGCGCGAGCGTCGCACCGCCGCCGAATGCCTCGCCGCGGATCGCCCGCGCGACAAGCGGCACGCCGACCTGCCGCACCGCTTCGTCGATCTGCTTGATGTTGAGCAGGTAACTGCTGCGCGGGTCCAGCTCCCCCGCGAGCGTGATCTGCACGGCGAAAAAATATCCAAGCCCCGTCAGCGATGGATACCCCGCGTAGCTGTTCGTCGGCGGGCTGCCGATCTGGTCATCCGGCGCGTCATTAATGGCAAAGCGCACTTCGCGCGTGAGGCGGAACATAGTGGAAGTATACCCGGATGGTCACGGGACGTCGCGCAGGTCTGCGAGCAATGACGGCGGGTCGAGGATCTTCAGGTTGGGGTAGCGCCGGCAGAACCCGCGCCCCTCCGGCGTGTCCCGCTTCATCAGGTAGGTGATGTGCCGCTCGTTCCACGTCACGAGGTAATGCGCGTCCACGGCGATGGCGAGATCGGTGTAAGGCTCGTCGCGCGGGTCGCGGGGCAGGGCAAACGCATTTGGAGGATTCGGAGCGAGTACCGAGTGCCGCTCGATATCCGCAATGAATGCAGAGACCCTCGATGCGGACAGCGCAGCGTACTTCCGCGTGAGTCTGGGGCGCATCGCGACGTCAGCGAGTTCCGCCAAGAGGGGATTGCTGATGAATAGCGCCAACCGCCCGTCCCGCGCCCAGGCGACGCATTCGCCCGAAGGGCCGTGTTTCGCGATCATTGCCTGCAGGAACACGACGCAGTCGAAGACGACACGCGGCGGGGCGGCGCTCATCACGAGGTTCGCTTCCTGGATTCCGCCCGGTACTCATCGCGCGCGGCGTTGATGTCGGCCAGCAGCTCCTCATCACTGATACCGCTCCTGGCAAACTCCTCGCGAAGCGGAGCCAGAATCTCGTCGATGTCCTGCGGGACCGGTCTGGCGATGTCTCGCTTGACGATCTGTTGGACGTACACAAGGACGTCCTGGCCGGCTGCGGCAGCGCGTTCGGCCAGCTTCTTTGTATCCTCAGGAGATAGTGTGATCGTGATGGCCATGGCGGTGCCTCATTGTTGCCAGGATAATCTACCAAAGCGCGTGCCGGGCTTCACTTCTTCCCCGCCTTGAACCGTTCAAGCTGTTCCCGCATGAACTTGTCGTTCGGGCGGAACTCCAGACCTTTCGTCTCCAAACGAATCGCTTCATCGACGTTCCCCGCGCGGAAGTTGGCTTCGGCGGCGGTGTCCAGGTACGCGGCGTTTTCCGGGTCGAGGGTGATGGCCTTGGTCGCCAGGTCCAGCGCTTCCTCCAATCGTTCGCCGGAGCGGGCGCAGAGCCAGGCGAGGTTGTTCATCGGTTCGGGGCTGGCGGGATCGGCGTCAACGCGGGCGCGCAGGCCCTTGTACGTCTGATCGAACATCGCGCGGGCGGCTTCGGGCTCGCCCATTTCCTTGAGCAGGGGGACGACGTCGAGGACGATGTCGGTGTTGGCGGGGGTCAGGGTCTTGAGCACGTCGAGGTGCTCGCGGAGCTTTTTCTGATCGCCGGCGGTGCGGGCGGCGCGCAGGTAGCGCCAGTGCATCTCGGCGGAACGGTCGTCGAGGCGGGCGGCCGCGGCGGCGGCGGGGTTGGCGCCGGCAATGCGCCCGCCGCGGATGCGCAATTCACTCTCCCCGCGAAGTTCGCCGGCGAGCTTGAGGTGGTCGGCGGCGCCGAGGTCGTCGCCGCGCTCCCCGGTGAGCCGCGAGAGCATCTCGTGCGCATTGGCCGTGATGAAGTCGTAATCGTAGAACGACGGAGCGCCGCGCTCTTCCCCCGGAACGGATTTCACGCGTGCGGCGACGAGGAAGTTCAGCTCGTGCTCGGCCCCCGTGAGCAGCCGATGCTGCACGAGGAACACGCCGGCCCAGTAGCGCATCTCCATCGGCGCCGGCGCCCGGGCGTGCGCCCACGTTGCCAGCGGAAAGGGAGGCGCCAACCCCACCTGCTCATACACCAGCGCGACAGCATCCGCGAACAGCGGACGACCGACGGCGGGCCCCATCACGCGAACATCCCGCCCGTACCCCGGCAGCGGCCCGACGTACGCGTGCAAAGCCAGCAGCCGTGCCACGGGCACGCGCGCCAGGTTCGTGCCCGCCGACCGTTCCGCCTGCTCGCGGAGCAGGGCGGCCATCTGGACGTAATCCGACTTCCGCGCCGCTTCGCGGATCAGCTCGTCGAACGACTCGAACAGTTCCTGCATCGCCGGCGCCGACGTGAGCGCCTCCAGTTCGATCACCCGCCGCAGCAGCTTTAGCGCGCGGGGGCGGTCGGTGGTCAGCGATTTCCTCGCCGCGAGGAAGACCGCCGGACTGTTCGTCTCTTCGACCGTGATTTCCTGAAGCCGCCGATCGAGTTCCAGGTCGTTTACGCTCTCGAGTTGGCGGGCGACGTGCCAGCGCATCTCGATTTCGGGTTCTTCCTCGAGCAGGCGCAGCAGCGGGCTGACTTCCGGGGCGGCGGCCAGTTGCCCGATGATCTGCCGGCGGTCCAACCCGCTCTGACCATATCGCGACAGCAACCGCCGTGCGTTGGGCGAATCGGTGGGAAGCGACCACGGCAAGCGCAGGAGCACCCCCCGGGCGCGGGAGGCGAGTTCCGGGTCGTCCGACTGCGTCGCATCGACGACGGCCTTGCGCGCTGCCCCCCCGATTGACACGAGTTCCTTCCCGGCCCGCTCGCGCTCGCGCGGGTCGGGATGGGCCAATGCGCCGATCAAATCCCGGAGGTGCTCGTCGACTTGTGCCTGAGCTTGGGCTTGCGCGTTTGGCTCGGTGGGCGCCGCAGGGGCGGCGACGACGCAATGACACGTCAACAGCCACGTCAACAGCATCAAGAACACGACGATTGCACGGCGGGAGATCACGCTCGAATCCTACGCCGGTTGACAACCCCGCCGCAAGCGCCGAATCCGCTTGTTCCACCATGCTCCAAAGTGACCTTTTCCCGTCGGCCGGCGTAGTATTGCAAGCGACTTTTTGAGATAATCCGACCCGCCTCATCAACGTCTTTTCCGACGTCGCATGGATGCTGCAGAAAATTGCCAGGAGCAAGCTTGATGTCCGAGCAGAACCCGACCGATACAACGGGGCAGTCCGCCCCTTCCCCCGCCCCAATTCCCGACCCCACGCACGCCGGCGCGCCCAACGCAGGCTACGACGAGGGCATGATCCGCGTCCTCGAAGGGCTGGAAGCCGTCCGCGTCCGCCCGGGCATGTACATCGGCGACACCACCGCTCGCGGCCTGCACCACCTCATCTGGGAAATCGTCGACAACTCGATCGACGAAGCGATGGCCGGGTACGCCAGCACGATCTACATCAAGATCAACGCCGATGGCTCGTGCACGGTGACGGACGACGGCCGGGGGATCCCCGTGGGCATGCACCCGACGGAGAAGATCCCCACAATTCAGGTCGTGTTCACCGTCCTCCACGCCGGGGGGAAGTTCGAGCACGGGGGGCAGGCGGCCTATAAGGTGACGGGCGGGCTGCATGGCGTGGGGGCGTCGGTCGTCAACGCGCTGAGCGAGTGGCTGGAAGCAGAGGTTTCCCGCGAGGGCAAGACCTTCCACATGGAGTTCGAGCGCGGCAAGACCCTGGGCACGCTCAAGGAAATCGGCAAGAGCGCGAACTCCGGCACGAAGGTCACGTTCAAGCCCGACAGCCAGATCTTCCCCGAGGTCGATTTCAAATATGAAGTCCTTCAGAAGCGCGCCCGCGAGCTGGCGTACCTCAACGAGGGGCTGCACATCATCATCGAGGACGAACGCAGCGGGAAGAAGGACGAGTTCCAGTACAGCCAAGGGCTTGTCGAATATGTGAAGTACCTCAACGACGGCAAGACCACGCTGCACCCGATCATCTACTTCAAGAAGGTGGATGAAACGAGCGGGCTGATGCTCGAAGTGGCGATGCAGTACAACGACGGGTACGCCGACACCATCGAGAGCTTCGCCAACAACATCAACACGCACGAGGGCGGCACGCATCTCAGCGGGTTCAAGACCGCGCTGACCGGGACGGTCAACCGCCATGCGGAGAGCGCCGGGTGGATCAAAGGCGAGCGCCCGACGGGCGACGACGTGCGCGAGGGGCTGATCGCCGTCATGAGCGTAAAACTCCCCGAGCCGCAGTTCGAGGGGCAGACCAAGACGAAGCTGGGCAATAGCGAAGTCGAGGGGTTCGTCAGCAGCGCGATGAACGAGAAGCTCGGGCAATACTTCGAAGAAAACCCGAAGGACGCCAGGAGCATCTTCGAGAAAGGCATGCTCGCCGCCGAGGCGCGCGAGGCCGCGCGAAAAGCGCGCGAGCTGACGCGGCGCAAGAACAGCCTGGAAGGCAACAGTCTGCCCGGCAAGCTCGCCGACTGCCGGAGCAAATCGAACGAGGACACCGAGTTGTTCCTCGTCGAAGGCGACTCGGCAGGCGGTTCCGCCAAGCAGGGGCGCGACAGCAACGTGCAGGCCATCCTCGCCTTGCGCGGCAAGCTGCTGAACGTCGAGAAGGCGACGGTCGTGAAGATGCTCGGGCACGAGGAAATTAGGACGATCATCAGCGCCCTGGGCTGCGGCATCCGCGACGACTTCAACCTCGACAAGCGGCGGTACGGCAAGCTGATCATCATGACCGACGCCGACGTCGACGGCAGCCACATCCGCACCCTCCTGCTGACGTTCCTGTTCCGCCACATGGGCGAGTTGATCCGCGCCGGCCGGGTGTACGTCGCCCAGCCGCCGCTCTATCAGGTGAAGC
>JBBSLV010000096.1:0-10952 GCA_038233535.1 Tepidisphaerales bacterium
CGCCGGCGCGCCGCGGCCGGGGCTGGTCTACCTGGACATCGAAATGCCCCTCATGGACGGGCAGGCGACCCTGAAGGAGATCAAGGCCGCGCCGGCGCTGCGCGACATCCCGGTGGTGATGATGACCGGCGTGTGCGACGAGGCGCAGATGAAGACGGCGGCGGCGAACGGGGCCAACAGCTACACGATCAAGCCCGCCAACGCCGAGCAGTTCCTGCGGACCGTGCTGGCGAGCACGAACTACTGGCTGACGATTCACCAGTACCCCGAGAACCACCTCCCGCCCGAGCTTTGCCGGCGGTAGGGCCCTTGGCCGCGATGTCGGACCTGAAGAACTCCGGTTTGTGCGGCGCGGAGTTGAATCGTAAGTCACAGTTGTCGGGTGACCTCATCGTCGTGGGATGTGCGTTGGAGTCGGAGCTGAAATTCCGAACCGGACTGTGAACAGCTTGAAACTTCTCATCATCGAGGACGACCCCGACCAGCGCGAGCTGATCCGCGAGGTCGTCGAAGAGCGCTTCGGCGCCGGCACGGTCGTCGGCGTCGACAGCCGCAAGGCCGCCGTCGCGGAGGATTTCGCGTCCTTCGACCTGATCCTTTGCGACTACAACCTTCCCGACGCCAACGGGCTTGAGCTACTCGGAGAAATTCGCACGCGATGCTCGACGCCGGTCATCATGGTCACCGGTGAGAACGTCGGGCACATCGCCGCCAGCGCGATCCGCGCCGGCGCGACCGACTACGTCGTGAAGTTCGGCGACTACCTGTTCACCATCCCGCTGGTGATCGAAAAAAACCTCACCGTCGCCAAGATCATCAGGGAGAAGGAAGACCTCCGCCGCCAGCTCGAGCAGAGCAACGCGCAGCTCGAGCTGATGGCCGCGACCGACCCGCTGACGGGGCTGTACAACCGGCGGCACTTCGGGCGGGTGATCGAGCAGTTGTTTGCCGAAAACCAGCGCTACGACAAGGATCTGGCGTGCGTGATGATCGACCTCGACGGGTACAAGCAGCTCAACGACTCGTACGGGCACCAGGTCGGAGACCAGTTGCTGGTGATGGCGGGGAAGGTGATCGCGGCGAACATGCGTCGGATGGACGTGGCGGCGCGGTACGGGGGCGATGAGTTCGTTCTGCTGATCCCGCACGCGACCGGCGCCGACGCCGCGCAAGTCGCCGATCGCATCCGGTTGGAATACCGCCAGGCGTCCGGCGCGCTGCTCCAGCAGGAGCACGGGGGCGTGAACATGTCGATCGGGGTGGCGTCGGCGCGGTGCGTCGGGGCGGCGTCGAGCGATCAGCTTCTGGCGCGGGCGGATGCGGCGCTGTACCAGGCGAAGGCAGCGGGGCGGGATCGGGTGACGATCGCCCACGGCATCCCGGCCGCGGAAAACCGGGTCGCGACGATCACGTAGAGTTCCAAAAAAGCGGGCTCACCGCAGAGGCGCAGAGGACGCAGAGGAACCAAGACAACGATTCTCCGGCATTTGCCTCTGCGGCTTTGCGGTTGATCTATTCCCGTGGTTAAGCCGCGACTTCCGCGACGCGCTGCTCGCGCGGCGCGACGTTCGCGTTGTCATTGGTCTTCACGCGCGATGCAAACTGTTCCAGCGCCGCGGGATTGAACGTGAGTTGATTGCGTCCGGTGCGGACGAGATGCTTGAGGCGCATTTCCGTCAGCGCCAGGCTGACGGTCTCTCGCGCCACGCCGACGGCCTGGGCGAGCTGGTCATGCGTGATGTGCAGGACGACGCCGTCGTCGTGCGGCGTCGCCGCCGCCGTGCGGCTGAAGCGGACGAGCGTCTTGACCAATCGCTCGTTGCAGTCGTCGAACACCAGCCGCGCCGAATCCTCGCGGGCCGCCTGCACGCCCGTGGCAAGCTGCTTGATCAATTGCATTGCCGCCTGCGGGCTGCGGCTGACGACGTCGAGGACGTTGGCAACGGGCGTCTGCGTCAGCACGGTGCGCCCGATGACCAGGGCCTTCGCGTGATATTGCCGCGTCTCGCTCAGCGCGGCGCATCCGAACCATTGCCCGGTCCCAAGGATCTCGAGCAGTCGGCTCGCGCCGTCCGGGCCTTGCTGGTAAAGGCGGACCTGCCCGCGCTGGATGAAATACAGGTGGCCGGCGTCGGCGCCCTGTTCGAATACCGTCGCGCCCGGCGCGAACTCGATCGAGCGCCCGCCCACCGCCGGGTCCGCGAAGGTCGCGGTGACAGAATCCTCGGCACGATTCACGGTATTCAGCTCCAACGACATGTTTACAGCTCCAGTGTGTGTAACTTCCGTTTGCGACGGGTCTGAGTGTTCCCCAGATGACGGAGTTACGTTGAGGCTGTTAAATAAGTTCACGATCCTTGCGAAATTGGTCCATTTTCGGTTGACATCGCATCTCGCACGGGGCGCAAGGCAACCGCAAGTAATGGGGTGGAGAAGGGTTATGCGAAGGGGTCGATCCGCGTGAAAGAATCCCGTCAGCTTTTTACCTGCATCGACAGAATTCGCGCGATCGCCTCGCACATCTCCGTCCGGTGCACGCCGTTGAGCGCCAGCGCAAGCTGCGTTTCCATCAGCCCGTACGGCACGCCCGTGTCGTAGCGCTGGCCTTGGTTGACGACGACCCAGTATCTGTCCGTCTGCTGGCGCAGGTGCTCCTGAGCGGCCGTCAGTTGGATCTCGCCTTTGTCGCGCAGATTGTGCGTGATCAGGTAGTCCAGCGCGTCGAAGATGCGCGGGCTGAACACGTGCATGCCGAAGTGGGACAGATAGTTCCCCGCCGGCAGCCCCGGGGTGACGAGCTGTTCGCGGGCCAGGTCGATCGACGGCTTTTCGATGATCCGCTCGGCCCGGTAAATCCCCCGGTCGGCGTGCACCGGCGTGCCGCGGATGGTCCCGAACGCGTGCAGGTGGCGCTCCAGCGTCGGCTGGACCCCGGTGATCGCGTCGAGCATGTACTGCTCGAAGACCCGCACGAGTTGGGCGGCGCAGCGGTCCTTGGTGTCGCTGATGTACACGTGATCGCCCAGCAGCAGCAGGAACGGCTCGTCGCCGACAAAATCCCGGGCCTGGAACACGGCATGGCCGAACCCGTCGGGCGTCTTCTGCTCGGCGAAGCTGAGCCGGTCCCCCAGCGACCCCAGCCGCTCGCTCTCCAGAATCGCCCAGTCCTTTCCCAGGAAGCGCTTGGCCTGCTCGTCGGTCATCCGCTGGAAGTATTCGCGGTACTGCGCTTCCTCGCCCGGCTGCGTGACGATGCAGATCTCCTCGATCCCGGCATCGAGCGCTTCCTCGGCGATGATCTGGATGACCGGTTTCGTCAGCCCGTCGCGATCGACGAGCGGAAACATCTCCTTCTGCACCGCCGTGGACGCCGGGTACTGCCGGGTTCCCCGACCGGCGGCGGTGATGACGGCTTTGCGAACCTTGGCCATGAATGAACGTTAAGAGGACGGTGGACCGGGGACAAGCGTTGCGGACCGTCTCGGGTCTTGCAGGCTTGTCACGTGAACCGATCCCGCTAGATTTCCCCCGTGCCCGAGACGCGACGCAAACGATCGAAAAGCCCCCGCGACCCGAAATGGGTCGAGTGGACGGACGATCGGATACTCGACCTGCGTTTCAAGGATCTGGGTGTGCGCATCGAGGGCACCGAGCTCGACGAGCGCATCGATCGTCTCCTGGGCGAACTCGATGGCGCGGGCATCACGAAATTCCGCCCGCACTTCTGGTTGTCGCACGAGTGGTTCACCCCGGACGGGACCAGCGGGATCGCGATCCCGTTTTACCTGGCGCACCCGCGGCTCAAGCGCATCGAGCGGAATCAGATGTACGAAGTCGAGGGCGGCACGCTCGCATGGTGCATGCGCATCCTGCGTCACGAGGTCGGGCACACGCTTGACAACGTCTATCGGCTGCACCACCGCAAGCGCTACCGCGAGCTGTTCGGCAGTTGGGCCACGCCGTACCCAAAATTCTATGACCCCAAGCCGTACAGCAAGAGCTACGTGCTGCACCTGGACATGTGGTACGCGCAAGCGCACCCGGCGGAGGATTTCGCCGAGACGTTTGCCGTGTGGCTGCGCCCGGGGTCGGGATGGCGCAAGCGTTATCAGGGCTGGCCGGCGCTGAAAAAGCTGGAGTACGTCGACGAGTTGATGGGCGAGATCGCGGGAACCGCGCCGCTGATCAACGACCGCAAGCAGTACCACCCGCTGCGCAGGCAGGACAAAACGCTTCGCCAGCACTACCGCGAGAAGAAAGCGCACTACGGCGAAGCGTTCCCCGACTTCTACGACCGTGACTTGCGTCGGCTGTTCTCCGATGATCCCAAGCACCGCAGGTTTCCCACGGCCGCCAGCTTCCTCCGCGGCATCAAGCCGGAGCTGCGCAAGATGGCGGGGAAATGGACCGGCGCGTACCAGTACACGATCGAACAGGTGCTGGACGATATCATCGACCGATGCCGCGAGCTGCGGCTGCGCCTCGTGCGCCCGCCGGAACGGATCAAGACCGAGACGCTGATGATGATCACCGTGCAGACGATGAACTATCTGCATGCGGGCAATCATCGAGTGGCACTATAAAATCTGCATCGGAAGCCCGGATGTCGAAACCCGAATGACGAACAAATGACGAAGTCTGAATGACGAAAAAGACCGGCGCCGTTCATTCGGGCTTCGTCATTCGTCATTGATTCGTCATTCGGGTTTCGACATCGGGCTTTTCGCAACCAAAGCATGTCGAAGAAGAAAAGGCTCATCGACCCCCTCCGCGTCCTGCTGCTGATGGACCGCGACTCCGTTCCGCCGGAGAATGTTGCGGCGTTGCCCGGGGAGCAACAGGAAAAATTCCGCGCCGAAATGGACGTGCACGCGCACTTGTTGAAGCTCGGGCACGAGGTTCGCCCGCTGGGGATTTATGACGACCTCACGCCGCTTCGGGACGCGATCACGGAACTCAAGCCGCAGATCACCTTCAACATGACCGAGGCGTTTCGCGACATTCATTTGTACGACCAGCACGTTGTCTCGCATCTGGAGCTGCTCGCTCAGCCGTACACCGGGTGCAACCCACGCGGCATGACGCTGGCGCGCGACAAGGCGCTGACGAAGAAGATCATGCACTACCACCGCATCCGCGTCCCCGCGTTCGCGGTGTTCGCCCGGGGCCGGAAGATCGCCCGGCCGAAGAAGCTCCCGTTCCCACTGCTCGTCAAATCGATCAACGTCGAAGGCTCGATCGGCATCGCCCAGGCGTCGGTTGTGCATGACGATCAAAAGTTCGAGGAGCGCGTGCGATTCATCCACGAATCGCTCCAGACCTACGCGATCGCCGAGCAGTACATCGAGGGCCGGGAGCTGTACGTGGGCGTGATGGGCAACCTGCGTCTGCGGACGCTGCCCGCGTGGGAGCTGCGGTTCGACAAGGTGCCGGAGGACGCCCCGCGCATCGCCAGCCGGAAGGTGAAGTTCGACGTCGCGTATCAGAAAAAGTGGGGCATCATGTCCGGTCGCGCCGAAGGGTTGCCCGAGGGGACGGAGCGGGCGCTGTCGAAGCTGTGCAAGCGGATCTACCGCATCCTCGGCCTCACGGGTTACGCGCGGCTGGACTTCCGCTTGTCGCGCGACAACCAGCTGTATTTGCTGGAAGCCAACCCCAACCCGCACATCGGTCACGACGAGGAATTCGCCTCCTCCGCCGAAGCGGGGGGGATGACATACGAGCAGCTCCTCCAGGAAATCATCAAGCTGGGGCTGAACTACCACCCCGAGATTCTGAGTTGATTCAATTTCCTGATATAATCATTCGATGCGAATCGCGATCCACGCCGCGCTATCATTGTTCGTCCTGATTTCGCTCGCCGCCGCCCAACTCGGGGAGCGGCGGATTGATTTTGAGAACGAGGAAGTGGGCGCAGCGCCGCGGTTTTTTACGACGGCCGTCACGGGGGACTTCGAGCAAGGCAAGTGGATCGTCGAGGAAGTCGAGGGCGCGCCCAGCGGCAAGCGCGTCCTCGCCCAGCGCGACACGAACGACGCCGAGCACCGTTACGCGCTGTGCGTGCATGACTCGGAGAAGACCGTCGACGTCGACGCCGAGGTGCGGTTGAACGCGATCGCCGGTGATGTCGACCGGGCCGGGGGGATCGTCGTGCGATATATCGACCGCAACAACTACTACCTCGCCCGTGCCAATGCGCTGGAGGACAACGTCCGGCTGTACGCCGTCGTGCAGGGCAAGCGCACGCAATTGGCTGGGCAACCGGTCGTCGTCGAACCGAACAAGTGGCACAAGCTCCGGCTGGTCGTGACCGGCCGGCAGCTCCAGGTCTACTTCAACGACGTGCTGGTCTGCCAAGCCCCCGACGACGCCCACCGCGACGCCGGGCAGGTCGGGCTATGGACGAAAGCCGACAGCGTCACGCTCTTCGACGACCTGGTCGTCAAGCCGGTGGAGGCGAAGAAGAAAGAATGATTCACCGCGGAGTTCACGGAGGCCATGGAGAAAAATGAGAATCAATATGTCTTTCTCCGTGCTCTCCGTGTGCTCCGTGGTGCAGTCTCTTTCGTGCGCTTGACACCCCGCGCGACAGCCCGTAACACCGTCACATGGAACACCCGAAGATCCTGCACGACGGGATTACGTTTGACGACGTTCTGCTGATTCCCGCGCGCAGCGATTTCATCCCCTCCGACGCCGACACGCACACCAGGCTCACGCGCGCGATCGAGATGAACATCCCGATGATCTCCGCGCCGATGGACACGGTCACCGAGTCGGCGCTGGCGATCGCGCTGGCGCAGGAGGGGGGGATCGGGATCATTCACAAGAATCTGTCGGTCGAGAATCAGGCCCGCGAGGTGGAGAAGGTCAAGCGCAGCGAGAACGGCGTGATCGTCGACCCGATCACGCTCCCCCCCACGGCCACCATCGCCACGGCGCGGCAGATCATGCGCGAGTACAACGTCAGCGGCATCCCCATCGTCGAAGGTGGCGCCGAACCCGCCCCCAGCGCGCCGGGGCAGCGCGTCCGCTCCAACGGCAAGCTGCTGAAGCTCGTCGGCATCCTCACGCGCCGGGATCTGAAGTTTCAGGAGGACGACAACCGCAAGATCGGCGACGTGATGACCAAGGAAAACCTCATCACCGCGCCCGATTCGACCAGCCTCGAGGAGGCCGAGCGCATCCTCTACCGCTCGAAGGTCGAAAAACTTCTGCTGACCGACGGCCAGGGGCGGCTGGCGGGGCTGATCACCATGCGCGACATCGACAAGCTCCACCAGTTCCCCAACGCCTGTAAGGACAAGCGCGGCCGGCTGCGCGTGGGCGCGGCCACGGGGGTGAAAAACTTCGAGCGCGTCGAGGCGCTGATCAAGGCCGACGTCGACCTGATCGTCGTCGATACGGCCCACGGGCACTCGAAAAACGTCATCGAGACGGTGCGCGAAATCAAGAAAAACTGGGACATTCAGGTGATCGCCGGCAACGTCGCGACGGCCGAGGGCGCACGGGATTTGATCGACGCGGGGGTCGACGCGGTGAAGGTGGGCATCGGCCCGGGGGCGATCTGCACGACGCGGATCGTCAGCGGGGTGGGCGTGCCGCAGGTGACGGCGATCTTCCAGGCGTGCAGCGTGGCCAACGACGCGGGCGTGCCCGTCATCGCCGACGGGGGCATCCGTCACAGCGGCGACGTCACCAAGGCCCTCGCCGCCGGCGCCAGCGCCGTCATGATGGGCAGCCTCTTCGCCGGCCTCGACGAATCGCCGGGCGAACTGGTGATTCACCAGGGCCGGCGCTACAAGACGTACCGTGGGATGGGTAGCATGGGGGCGATGATCCAGGGATCCAAAGACCGATACGGGCAGGCGGGCGTGCGCGAGTCGAGCAAGCTGGTGCCCGAGGGCGTCGAAGGCCGCGTGCCTTACCGTGGGCCGTTGAGCGATTTCGTGTACCAGCTCGTCGGCGGCGTGCGCGCGGGGATGGGGTATTGCGGGACGGAAACCATCGAGAAGCTGCGCACGAACGCCCGCTTCTGCCGCGTCTCCGCCGCCAGCATGGCCGAGAGCCATCCGCACGACATCACGATCACCAAGGAATCGCCGAATTACATGAGCGAGTACGCTGCCGAAGGGAGTCACCGGTGAAACGGTCAGCAGGATTGCGGCATCTGTTGCCGATATCGTTGTGCGTCGGCGTGTTCGTCGCGACCATCGCCGGCTGCGCGTCCGATAAGCAAAAGCCCACGACGCAGCCGAGCAGCATGAGCCAGCGGCAGGATGCGGCGCTGCGCGACCCGTTCGGCTATAAACCCGATATGAGCCGCGACGTCAGCGGCGGGGGCATCGGAGACTTGGACCGCGACGCACTCAAGAAGGATCTGAACAATGTCTTCAACCCATAACCCCAAGTTCTCGAAATTCTCTTCCTGTGCCCTCGGCGTGCTTGCTTCAGCAGGCATGGTCTTATCGACCGGTTGTCAGCGCACCCAGCCCAACCGTCCGGTCGCGCTGAGCGACGCGCCGCTTGTCGTCGACGAGGCGATGCAGCTCCGCGACTGGGACCGCCAGACCGCCTACTACGCCAGCGGCGCCACCGTCGCCGGCGCGAAGCGCACCACCTTCGAGCCGCGCTACGACAACCGCTACAACTACGCCGCCGACCCGCTCATCGGCGTGGGCAACATCGTGCTGATCCCGTTCACGTACTTCCGCACGCCATGGGGCCAGGAGGTCGTCCACCGCGGCGCGATTACCCCGCCGACCCACACCGCCATGCCGCCGACGCGCGTGATCGAGTAAGGCGTGAACGAAACTCGCGGGCTACCGCCCGCGGCTGATAGCTGTCGCACGGCAACAGGCCCACCGGCGGGGCGGCAGCGTTTAGCCTCGGGCGGGAGCCCAAGGTTCGCATGAAGCGAAAACTCACCACCGCATTCGTCGTCTTCACATTTGCGCTGGCGTTGGCGCTACCGATCTACGTCGCGTTCCGCGACGATCGACGCGTGCGCAGCGCGTACATCGGATGGCGAGCCGGCGACTACGTCTATGAAGCGAGCGCCGCGGCGGTGGGCTGGCGCGTGTCGCTCCGGCTCGACGTCCCGCGACGGGTCCGCGTCTCCGATCCGAACGCCGACGACACGCTGAGCGGCCCCGGCAGCTACTGGCCGAACCGGTTTGGAACTGGGTTCGATAGCTACCCACTCCAGTCCAGCAGCGTGGCGCTCGGCGAGAAACCGCAGCGGCTCGGCTTCGGCGGTGGGTTCGCGGCGCCGCTGGGTACGACCCACCGGGTGTACACAGTCTGGTTTCCCGTCTGGTTCCTCGCGGGGGTCCTCGCGCTGCCGGGTTTGCTCGCGATCGCGCGCATTATGCGGGCGCGCCGTCGGCGCAAGGACGATCGCTGCATAGCGTGCGGTTATGACCTGCGCGGCGGGCATGAGCGCTGCCCCGAGTGTGGCGCGGACGCGATCACTCGCCCTTTATCAGCACCCGATCGTCCGGCAGCAGCGCCACGTCCAGCTTCGCGTCCTGCTTGAGCTTCTCGTACTCGAATTCAGACGCCTTCGCGTTTGCGCCCTTTCCGCGGATGAGTTGGATTTTCACGTCACGCAGGTCTTTCGGGTCCAACTCGCCCGCAGCCACGATCGCCTGCATCAGCGTGACCGCCCGGCCTGCGGAGAGTTGGTAGGCTCCGGGACGGACGATGTACCCGCCGATGTAGTAGACGCCGACCTGATTTGGCTTGAGTGCCACCGCGTTCGCCTGCGCGCCCTTTGCGCCCCGGAAGATCTCGGTGAAGAAATCCTTCATGTCCTCCCACGACCGGCGGTCGGCCCGCTGGTTGTACGCGACGCCGGGGATGTTGAATTTGTCGGCGTCGGGGTTGGTGAACGAGTGGACCGCGTTGCCGTACACCACGAGCTGCCAGTCAGCCTTGGCGTCCTGCATCTCCCTGGCGAACGCCAGCACCTCTTCGTGCGGGACCATCGGGTCGTCCGCGCCGTGCAGCGCCAGAACTTTCGCTTTCAGCGTGTCGGGTTGCGCGGGGTTCTTCGTCGCCAGCGTGCCGTGAAAGCTGACGACGCCCAGCAGCGGCATGCCGGCGCGGGCCATCTCCAGGGCGATGGTCCCGCCAAAGCAGTAGCCCATGGCGGCGACGCGGTCAGCGTCGACGAGCGGGTGGTTGTTGACGACGTCGAGCGCCGCCTGCGCCCGGGCGCGGAGCAGGGCGGGGTCTCCCTTGATCGCCCCGGCCAGCGCGCCGGCCTCCTTCGCGTCCTTGGCCGTCCTGCCCTGGCCGAACATGTCGGCGACGAACGCGACATACCCCAGCGCCGCCACGTCGTGCGCGCGGCGCTTCGTGTAGTCCGTTACACCCCACCACTCGTGCACGATTATGACGGCGGGCCGCTTATCGGCCGAACCGTCGTCGTAGGCGAGAAACCCTTTGAGGGTCGTGTCGCCTTGCTTGTACTCAACGGTTTCGGTCTTGATCGCCGCAGATGTGATGGATGAAAGCGTGAGCAGCAGGGCGGTGGTCGTCGTCGCAAGAAATCGTCGCATCGCGTGTGCCTCCGGAGGATTGCTGGCTTCCTGACCGGATAGTGTACGCGCTGCCCGCGCCGTGTGAACTTCGGATATCATTCTCCGGTTCACACATGGCATCGAAGTCGATCAACGTCAACAAGGGCTTGAACGGCCTGCGCTCGCTCGCGCCGGGGGGGGTGCTGTCCGTCGGCAACTTCGACGGGCTGCACCTGGGCCACCGGAAAATCATCGAGACGGCCAGGAAGCTGCTCGCGCCGGGGGCGCGGCTGGCCGTCGTCACGTTCGAGCCGCACCCGCTGACCGTGCTGCGGCCGGACCTGGCCCCGCCGCGCCTCACGCCCCCTGACATGAAGCGCGAGCTGCTCTTTGCAGCGGGCGTCGATGATCTGGTTGAGCTTCCGC
>JBBSLV010000097.1:0-10904 GCA_038233535.1 Tepidisphaerales bacterium
CACAGGTGCGGCGTGAACACAAGCCCCTCCGACGTGACGCCCGCGAGCCTGGAGATCGTCTTCGTGATCTCCGGCATGTGCGTGTGCTTCAGCAACCCGTATGGCGCGAGGTCTTCGTTGACCTCGGCGTAGCCGAAGCCCGAGTCCCCGCCCCCCCGGCCGGCGCCGCTGACGCCGGTCTTGGCGTCGACGATGATCCCGTGCGGGTCGATCAGCTTGCCGACGAGCAGTGGCGCAAGTGCGATCAGCGTGGCGGCGGGGAAGCATCCGGGGTTGGCGATGCGCGTCTTCCCCCGGATCTCATCGGGCCAGACATCCGCCAGCCCGTACGTCCAACCGTCCGCGTAGCGGTGATCACCCCCGATGTCGACGATCTTCGTGCTCGCGGGGACGCGGGCGAGCGCTTCCTTCGACGCGCCCGTCGGAAGCGACGCGAAGAGCACATCGAGCTGCGGGCCGCCGGGCGCGCCCCCTTCGACAGCGCTCAGGGCAAGCGGATCCCACTTCGCGATGACCAGGTCCGCCAGCTTCGGCGCGATGCCCGGGAAGCGCGTGATAAGCTTCGACCCCGCCGATGACTCGCCGGCGGCGTAGACCAGCTCGAACGCGGGGTGGTTGGCGATGAGGCGCAGCGCCTCCCCGCCCCCGTACCCGGAAATCCCGACGATGCCGACTCGGATGCTCATTGTGAAGGAGTGTACGCAACGGTTCGCGCGCCAACAACGCGAGACGAAGAGGAGTCATGCCAGCAGCAGCTCCAGCTCTTCGCGGCCCATCGACGCGAGCAGGCTGTTGTCCTCGTTGATGATCGCGTTGGCCAGATCGCGCTTGGAGGATTGCAGCTCGAGCACCTTTTCCTCAACGGTGCCCTTGGCGATCAACCGGTAGGCGAAGACGGTGCGGCTTTGCCCGATGCGGTGGGCGCGGTCGACCGCCTGCGCTTCGACGGCGGGGTTCCACCAGGGGTCGAGCAGAAAGACGTAGTCGGCGCCGGTGAGGTTAAGCCCCAGCCCGCCGGCCTTGAGGCTGATCAGGAAGAGGCTGCACGCGGGGTCGGCGTGGAACCGCTCGACGCGTTGCTGGCGGTCGCGGGTTTTGCCGTCGAGATACTCGTAGCACACGCCGCGCGCGTCGAGGTCCGTGCGGAGGATCGACAGCAAGCTGGTGAACTGCGAGAAAACCAGCGCCTTGTGGCCCTCGGCAAGAACCTCGGTGAGCTGCCGGCGCAAAGCATCGAGCTTGGCGGACGGCGCATCCAGGCGCGTCTTGTCGATCAGCCCGGGGTGGCACGCGGCCTGGCGGAGGCGGAGCAGCGCTTCGAGCACCTGAATCTTGGAGCGCTTCATTCCCACCTTCGCGACGCGCTGGAGCAGCGCGGCGCGGTAATGATCGCGCAGCTCGTCGTAGAGTTTGCGCTGCGGAGGCTCCAACTCGCAGTGGAGCGTCTGCTCGACCTTCGCCGGCAGGTCGCCGGCGACCTGGTGCTTGGTGCGGCGGAGGATGAACGGCCGCAGCGCGCGGGCGATCAGCTTGCGCCCGTGAGCGACGTCGTCGTTGTCGGAAGCGACGTCACCGGACGCGCCGTTTGCGGCGCTCGGAGCCTTATCGGCTGAATTCGACATGGTGCGGAAGACAGCGGCGCTGCCGAGCATTCCCGGGTTGAGGAACTCGAAGAGGCTCCACAGATCATCCAGCCGGTTCTCGATCGGCGTGCCGCTGAGGGCGAGTCGCCGGCGGGCGCGCAGCAGCCGGGCGGCCTTGGCGCCTTGCGTGGTCGCGTTCTTGATCGTCTGCGCTTCGTCGAGGATCGCGTAGTCGAAGCAGTAGTCCTTGAAAAGCCCCGCGTCGCTGCGCAGCGTCCCGTAGGTCGTGAGAACCAGGTCGTACTCGCGCAGATGCGCGGTGTCGCGCTGGCGGTCGGGGCCGCTCTGGTCGAGCACGCGCAGGTGCGGCGCGAAGCGCTGCGCTTCCTGACGCCAGTTGAAGATCAACGACCGGGGGGCGACGACCAGCGACGGCGCGTCGGCCCGGCCAACCCGCTCGGCCAGCATCGCCAGCACCTGCACCGTCTTGCCCAGCCCCATGTCATCCGCCAGACATCCCCCGAAACCGAACCGGTCGAGGAAGTGCAGCCAACCGAGACCTTCCTGCTGGTAGGGGCGAAGGAACCCTCGAAAACTCTCCGGGGGCAGCGCGGGCTCGACGCGCGAAAATTCTGCCAGCTCGCGCCGCGCCTGGTTGAAAACCTCATCCACGGGCGCCTGCGGCATCGTGGCCAGCAGCGCGTCGAGAAACCCCGTCTGGGCGCGCGAGAAGCGAAGCGCCGTGCCCTCCGCCTGACCCATCTGCGCCAGCGAACCATACTTGGCGAGCCATTCCTCGGGCAGCAACCCCACCGAGCCGTCGTCGAGCACGACGGTGTTCTCCCCGCGATGCAGCGCCGCCAGAAGCTTCGGCAAGGCGACGTTCTGATCCCCGTAGCCGACGCTCCCGCTCAGCTCGTACCAGTCGACGCCGGAGCTGACCGACACGCTCATTTCGCCCGGGAGGCGATAGAGCTTTCCCTCGGCCTCGATGCGCCAGTTCTCGCGCGTCAGTTCCGAAACGATTTTGGGCAAGTGCGTCGGGGCAACCCGGAGCCTGCGCCCGCGGGGTCCGGCGTAGCTCCACTCCTCGCGAAAGCCGAGCGTCTCGAGCCGCCGCCGCGCCGCGCGCTCGGCGTCGAGATCGCGCAGGACGACGTGGCGCTGCCTGGGATCGACGATCGCCGCCCCCGGCTGCTCGGGTGGGATCACAATCGCGCCCGCGCCGTCGTCGTTGTCGTCGCCGTAGTCGAAGAGCAGCTCGCCGTAGAGGTGGCTGCCTTGATTGGGGGCCGGCGCCTTGAGCTTGAGGACGGGTTTCGCCGGGACGCGGCGCTCGGTCACGCCCGATTCCGCCGGCCAGTCGATCGAAGGGAGGGCGGGCAGCGCGTAGACGGTCTTGAGGAAGTCCCCGACCCCCGAACGGGTGATCCCCAGCGGCCCGCTTTTGCGCATGGCGTGCATCAGCGCCAAGGCCCCGCGGTGGTCGATCCGCCCGATGCGATCGCGCGCGATGAGCAACCCGTCGCGGGTCGCCAGCGTGCATTCTTCCAGTCCCATGCGCTCATCAGCGCCGCGGCGCAACCCCCCGGAGGCGCGGAGACCTTGCGCTTCCTTCTTTACGTCAATGAAGAATTCCCACGGCCCAGCATCATCCCACTGCACGGCCCGCATCTCCGCGGGCGGCGGGGCGGTTCGCAGCAAACACCGGCCGGTCCGGCAGATCGCTTTCAGCGTCGTCTCGTGCGCCCAACCGGGAATGATGAAACGCCGGGAGGAATCGTTGTAATAGTTGCTCTTCTCCGCGCCCAGGAGCATTTGCCCGATCAGCCGGTCGTCCGGGTCCGGCGCCGTCATCCATTCCCATCCCGAAAGCGTGGCCGCCTTGGGCTTGCCGGGCATCCCGTTCTTGCGGGGCTGGGAGGTGTGCGTCTCCACGACGGTCTGGGCAGGATCATGCCGGTACGGATCGGGCACGGCGTCGATGACATAATAGATCTCGCGCCCCGCGGGCCATGCCGGCGGCGCCGGCGCTGGACGCGAGGCGTCGCCGTAGCGCATCGTGTCCTTCAACTGGCTCAGCGCGCGTTTCCACGGCGTCGGCTGTGCCTTGGTCTGGCTGGTCGACGGGGAATAAATCGATCGGTAGACGGCGGGGGCTGATGGCCGTGACCGGGGATGGGGCAGGGCGCGTACTCCGTCGTCCAAGTGTTCCAGCGCAATCCAATCCGCCTCTTCCGCCGCCAGAAGCGTTGCCCAGATGTGCTTGCACGGCTCCAGATGATCGTCGATGTAAGGGCAATTGCAGTCGTAGTCAAAGTCATCGCCCCCGCGGTGGCTGATGGCGACGGAATACAGCTTCGAGCCGATGACGGACGCGCTAACGTGAGTGGGTGTCAGTTGCTTGATGTTCACGAGACCGCGCGCGAAATAATTGGCGCCGTGTGACACCGAGCCTTGCGGAAAATCTCCTGTCAGCAGCTCAATCACGCCGATCCATCTCCTCAATGACCCGCGGGCGCGCACCGGCGGTTGCACGTCCGCCCGTGCGATGCGGCCGCCCGTGCCGGCTGCGCCGGCGGGAAGACCGGAAGGATACCCGCGTATCGTGACGCATGTCGAGAGGCGCGCGCGGGGGCAAGCGCGTTGGGAATTCTCGCGGCGGCGACGTATAGTCGGGTGCATGTCCGAGATGTCGCGCGAGCAGTTCGTTCACCGCGTTATTGAGCACGTGCGGGTCAAGTTCCCGCTCGTGAAGCTCGCGCGTGGCGAGCAGTCGTTCTCGATGAACGTGAACGGCAACCTGGCGCCGTTGGAAAACCTCTACCGGGTCTCGCTGCTCCGGCCTGAAGACCTCGACCGCCACGTCGACCGCTGGGTGGTCGAGCTGCTTCGCGCCGCCGAGGGCACGCCCGACCAGGCCGGCGAGTACGAGGAGATCAAGGACCGCATCCTGCCGATGGTCCTGGCGTCGGCGACGACGGAGCTGAAGACCGACGCGATGGTGACGCAGCCGCTGATCGACGGGCTGATCGTCGCGTACGCCCTGGACAGCGACCGCACCATCTCCTACATCCCGCGCCATCTGTTCGAGGACTGGAAGATGTCCATCGATGACCTCCACGATGTCGCGATCAAGAATCTGGTGGCCAAGAGCGAAGCCATCAACGCCCACGCCGCCCAGGACGAGAACGGCGCCATCAACCTGATCCTGTTCCAGACGATGGACGGCTACGACGCCAGCCGCATCCTGCTGCCCACGCTGCACGAGCGCCTGCGCGAGCATCTGGGCAGCCCGTTCGCCGCCGGCATTCCCAACCGGGACATCCTGCTGTGCTTCCGCGACGACGAGGAGACGGTGAACCGGTTGAAGTCGCAGATCGGGGAGGATTTCCGGTCGATGCCCCACCAGGTGACGGACAAGCTGCTGCTCGTGACGCAGGATGGCATCGCGTCGCGCGCGTAAACGCTATAACCAGCAACTGACAGCTAACCACTGGCAAACTAGCAACCATCATGAAACGAATCTTCAACTTCAGCGCCGGCCCCGCGATGCTCCCGACGGAAGTGCTTGAGAAATCCGCCGCGGCGCTGCTCGACTACCAGGGCAAGGGTTTCGGCATCGCCGAGGTCAGCCACCGCGGGAAGGAATTTGATGCCGTCGCCGACGAGGCCATTGCACGTTGCAAGTCGCTGCTGGGCATCGGCGACAGCCATGACATGCTGTTCATGCAGGGCGGGGCGACGCAGCTGTTCACCGTCATTCCGATGAACTTCCTGCACACGAGCGCCGACTATCTCGTCAGCGGCGAGTGGAGCAAGAAGGGTGCGAGCTTCGGCAAGGAAGTGGGCAAGATCAACGTCGTCGCGACGAGTGAAGCGTCGAATTTCGACCACTCGCCGCAGCCGACCGAGTGGAAGCTCAGCAGCGACGCCGACTACTTCCACGTCTGCTCGAACGAGACGGTGCACGGCCACCGTCTGCCGGCGCTGCCGAACCACCCGAACCTCATCGTGGACGCCAGCAGCGAGTTCCTCTCGCGCCCGCATCCGATGCAGGACATCGCGATGATCTACGGCGGCGCGCAAAAGAACCTTGGCCCGTCCGGGCTCGTGCTCGCGATCGTCCGCAAGGATCTGTACGCGAAGCAGAAGAAGACGCCCAGCAAGCTGTGGAGCTTTAAGGACCTGGCCGAGAGCAAGTCGATGATCAACACGCCGCCGACGTTCGGGGTGTACATCCTGCTCGAGACCTTTCGCTGGCTCGAAGCCCAGGGCGGCCTCGCGGCAATGGAAAAGCGCAACGCGACAAAAGCGAACGCGATCTACGATGTGATCGACAACAGCAACGGCTTCTACACCGGCACGGTGTCGATCAAGGAGCAGCGCTCGCACATGAACGTAACGTACCGGTTGCCCAGCGACGAGCTGACGGATGAGTTCGTGAAGACCGCCGCGAAGCAGGAGATGGTCGGCCTGAAGGGCTACCGCACCGTCGGCGGCATCCGCGCGAGCATCTACAACGCCATGCCGGTCGAAGGCTGTGCGGCGCTGGCGAATTTCATGAAGGATTTCGCGTCGAAGAAGTCGTAGCGGCCGGTGTCACGGGAAGTGCCAGGTGATAGACGCTGTGCCCCTCCTTCGCCGTCATCGACAGCCGGCTTCCGTCCGCTGACATTGCCATGCACTCCTTGCCGCCACGTAGGCGGGGTTTGCGCACGCGCAGCATCGAGCGGCTCGGCAGGTCATACACAAAGATGTGGTGACTGCTGGCGGCGGCGACGCGCCGCCCATCGCCGCTCCAGATGGGCGCACGGATGTATTCTCCGATCTCCCCGCATGCCAGGATCGTCTCCCCGTTCTGCCAGTCATAGATCGTCAACCCGACGTCGAGGGTCTGCTGAGGATCGTGCCCGCTTGCGGCAATCCATCGGCCGCCCGGGCTCACCGTCTGGCTGTGAAAGGGACGGTGGCCCTCGCCCGCGCGCGGCATGGCCGACGGATTGTCAACGATGGTCAGGGCGGGCGGGCCGGACGGCTTCGTGAAAACGAACGTCTGCTGGCCGATAACTTGCACGCTTGCCTGGTGCGCCGCCGAGACGCGTTCGCCGGCGGCAATGGTCATCCCCGCGATCTCCCGCTCGTGGTTCACGTTCCACCAGCACAGGGTCTTACCTGTTCCAGAGAGCGCCGCGAGCAGTCCGCCGTCCTCGTTCAAGCCGACGTGCGGCAGGTCATAGCGTGCCCGAGGCGGTAGCGCACAGGTTGCGACGCGCAGCCCACTGGCCATGTCGAAGACCTGCGCTTGATCGAACATAACAGCTGCGAATCGTTTCGCGTCGACGGTGATGAGCCCCTTGACATAGTCGGACGAATGATTGAGCTGCGCCGCCGCCAGCAGCGTTGGTTCGTCACCGCCGGCGATCCGCCACGCCTCGACGTGCGTGCGGTTGCTCCGTACCAAGGCGATCGCCACGACGTCTTGCGTCGCAGGCTCGTACGCGAGGGCGTGCGGTTGCAGGTCCGCGCGGAGCTTCACTTCTTCCCATGCTGGCGTGACGCGTACGAATGACACGTCGGGCGACCCCAGGTACCACACGGGGTTTGGCGGGTTCGCGGGGCTGGTGCTGACCCACCCGTCGGTCGCATCCACATCGACGCCGAACTGGCCCAACGTCATCGTGAGCTGGCCCGGCTGGCCGTTGATGCGGTACGGCGCCACGAGCGCGCCGGGTGCCTCGAGCTTCGCCGCCAGCCACTCGATCCGATCCCCTGCGCGGCGGCGGACGATGCCGATGCGGAGGAGTCGATGCTTGGGGTGCGTGAACGACAATTCGCCGGGTTTCTTCGTCGATCCGAGGTGCTGGTGCGCGCTGATCGTCCAGCGCAGCTCGTGCGGCGTGGCGGTGAGCGTGAAGATCGTCTGCGGCGCGTTCGGGTCGGCGGGCGGTCCTTGCGGATTACCGACGAAGAGCACCGCCTCATCGCGCTGCGTCATCGCCTCGGGCACGCCGGCGGCGGCGGAGGCGGTGAAGGTGCCGATCGTACGGTCGAGCGACGCGGCGGCGCGCACGTGGCGCGCGAGGTCCAACCACGTCGCGGGCGGCTTGGCGACGCGCGGCGGGACGTCGGGCGGCGGCGGAGTCCAGCCGCCGTGGCCGCTGCGCCCGATCTCCGCGGGCGTCAACCGCGGCGTCGAACCGCGGTCGGCGTAAAGCGCCACGTCGCCCGCAAGCTGCACTTGCTGACAATCCCGAAACGATTGCCGCGCCTGCCGCACGTGATACGCGAGGCTAACGTGGCGCCAACTGGGCTGGGCAAACTTCCACGCGCCCCACGACGCCAGCACCACCAGCGCGAGCGCCACCCACACGCGTGAGAGACGACGCCGCGGCCGGCCGTACTCGAGCGGAGCGACCTGCATCCATCACACGCTAGCGATTCGCGGCTCGGGCGCGGAGTGGAAAACGCTTACGGCGCCTCGGCGGACGACAAGGCGACGGCGGGCTGCGTCGCCTGCTGCACCGCGCGTTGGAGTTCCTCGCCGGAATAGATTCCGGTCAGCAGGATGGGCTCGGACTTGCCCGGTGCATAGATGGCGGTCAGCGGGATCGCGCCGGCGGGGTTTAATTCGCCGAGCAGGGGCATGGCGGGTTCGTCGCCGTCGGTGACGTCGGCCTTGACCATGATGACGTCGTGGTCCTTCAGCGTCGCGACCACGCGGCGGTTGTTCAGCACGAACGCTTCAAGGTAGTGGCAGTTCCCGCACCAGTCGGCGGTGAACTCAACCAGCACCGGCTTGCCCGTCGCCCGCGCCGATTCCATGGCCTGATCGGTGAAGGCGACCCAGTCGTGCGGGTGGTACGTCAGGTTTCGCGCCGTGACGAACGCGGGCACGATCATCGCCAGCGCGATCGCGCCCGCCACCAGGCGCGGGGTGAGGCGCGTGGAAAATTGCAGCGTCCGCACGACCAGGTACACCGCCGCCACGGCGACGACGCCGAACAGCAGCCACCAGAAGGCGTCGGAGCTGAGGAACCGGTCGATGAACGGCCGGGCGAAGTAGATCGCCGTCGCCAGCAGCAGGAACGCCATCATCTGCTTCACCAGTTCCGCCCACGGCCCCGTGCGCGGCAGGCGTCGGGCGATCTCGGGGAACGCGCTGAGGATGAAGTACGGGAACGCCATGCCCACCCCGACCATCGTGATCAGCGACATGCCGATCCACGACGGCTGCGTCAGCGCCCAGGTCAGGACGCCGATGAACATGCCGAACGTGCAGGGCGTGGAGAGGGCGGCCGTGAGGATGCCGAAGAGGAAGTTGCCGACGTACGTGTCGTGCCGCGGCGCGAACCGATAGATGGCCGTCGGCACGTTGACCGTGAACACGCCGAACGTGCTGACGGCCATGGCAAGCAGGATCAGGATGATTGTCGCGCGAAACCATGTCTGCTGGAACAGCTCCCCCCAATTCAGGACGCGCAGCACCACCACGAGCAGCCCCAAGAGCGCGAAGCTGGCGATCAACCCCGCGCTGAACGTCGCGCCCAGCGCCACGCTCTTGGCCCGGTTGTGCTGCGACACCTCATAAAAACCCACGGCCTTCAGCGGCACGACCGGCAGGACGCAGGGCATGACGTTGAACAGGATCCCCACGATGAACGCACCGGCGAAGGCGAGCACGTAGGCGTCATTTGTCAGGTCCAGCCCGAAGATCTTCACCGGGGCGGCGGTGGCTTTGACGACGGGCTGCCCGTCGGCGGATGGGGGGATCCCGTCGGCGCTAAACTGCTGCCACTGTTCAAATAATTCCGGCTGATTCGGCTGAACGGTTTCGCCCCCGGACACCACCTGCGCATCAATCTCAAACTTCGGGCGCTCCGGCTGAAAGCAGGTTTTGTCGTCGCAGATCTGGTATGTCGCCTGGCCGGTGAGCTTCAGCGCTCCCGGCTGCGCATCGGAGTTCACCGTAACCGGGACATAAACGATCACCCGCCCCGTATAAACGCTCATCTTCCCCAGCGCCGGATACTCGTGAATCTCGCCCGGCGGGAAGATCGGCTCGCCGATCGTCAGCGCGGGGTTGGGGTCGAATTTCACGTCAAAGCGGATCAGGTTGTCCGCCAGCGGGGTGCGCGACTGGGCGTGCAACCCTTCGTCCACGTCAACGACGATCGCGACGACACCAGACTGGCCGGGATGGAGCGCGGTGGTGTTCAGCGCGGTCGAGAGCTTCGCCCGCGACTTCGGCTGAGCGCTTGCGGGAACGGCGAGCAACAGGACGGCGAGCAGAGCGACCAGGCGAGACGCACGTTGCGATGGAGTTATGGACGGAGTCATGATGGAGATCATATGCGCCGCGGCGGGGTTAGTTGTACGGCCGGTCCCACCAACGTAGTATTCCGATAGGATTTTGCGGAGTTTCCTGCTTGAAACTATCGAAACGGACGGAATACGGGTTGCGCGCCGTGGTGCAGCTGGCGCGACTGTGGCCGCGTACGTTCGTGCAGTCCAAGGACTTGGCCCAGCAGGAGGGGCTGCCGAACAAGTTCCTCGAATCGATCCTGCTGGCGCTTCGCCGGGGCGATTTCCTCGAGAGCAAAGTCGGGAGCGGCGGGGGGTATCGGCTGTCGCGCGCGCCGCGCGAAATCAGCGTCGGCGACCTCATCCGCAGACTCGAGGGCCGGTTGACGGTTAAGGAGGAAGCCTCGGCTTCCGAGCTTTCCCCCGGCGAAGTCGCCGTGCGGCTCATCAACGAACGGCTGACCGAAGCGACCGACGAAGTCCTCGACGCCATGACGCTCGAGCAACTTGTCGAGCACGTCACCCGCGCGGGCAATCTCCAGCAGGCGATGTACTACATATAGGGGAAGTCACTGGTCACTCGTCATTGGTCACTGGTCAAGGACGGCGGAAGAGGATTCCCCTTTGTTTTGACGAATGACCAGTGACCATCTGACTAATGTACATCGCACCGTGACTCGCCGGAGCACCTCATGATGACAATGCAACCGCGAATCGAACCGGTGCGAATGGGCGTCATCGGCTGCGGCGCGATCAGCGGCGCGTACCTCGGGATGGCCAGGAACTTCCCGATCGTGGAGGTCGCGGCGTGCGCGGACCTGGACCTGGATCGCGCGCGGGCGCAGGCCGAGAAGTTCGGCGTGCCGAAGGTCTTGTCCGTCGATGACCTGCTCCGCGATGATTCGATCGAGCTGGTGCTGAATCTGACGATTCCCCGGGCGCACGCACAGATCGCGCTGCGGGCGATCGAGGCGGGGAAGCACGTCTACGCGGAGAAGCCGCTGGGCATCACCCGCG
>JBBSLV010000098.1:0-10846 GCA_038233535.1 Tepidisphaerales bacterium
CACCGCCTCGGGCAGCACGGTGTGCTTCGAGTCCGTCCACCGCCAATTCAATGTGAACTCCTCCATCGCGGTGAAGTCGTCCTGCCCTAGCGGAATCCGAATCCGCCAGCCGCCTCCCGCCGGATCGTCTCCAAGGGGGTTGATGTGTTCGGGGAAGTCGGAGGAAAGCCGTAGTTCCGCTCGGACGCCCGCCGCCTGAGCCGGACGGCGGGTTCCGCCACGGGCTGATAGGAGCCGATGTCGAACTTCCCGTTGCGTTCGCGGTTGGCAAGGATGACTTCCGGCCAGCCGTCGCCATTGAGGTCCGCGACGGCGACGTCCGACGCCCCGGCGGCTTCCAGATCGAGGAAGTTGTCGCGCTGGTAGCCGTCGGCCGATCCCCAGAAGATGCGCGAGGGCGACGCCAGAGCGTCACCGCCGCGGTATTCCCAGAAGCCGGCCGACTGTGCGAACACCAGGTCGGGATGGCCGTCGCGGTTGAGATCTCCGACGGCGGCCGCTTGCGCCGCCTCGGTGGGCAATGCAACCTTCCGCCCGAATGGGGGCATCGACCACCAGGGCCTTCGCATGTAGTTTTCTTGCCACGGTTTTTGGAGCGCCAAGCGGGTTGCCGCGAAACGTCCCGACGCACGACCTGCCGTTGCGGCTCAAGAACGCGGATCAGAAATCTACATGCGAAAGCCCTGCATCGACCACCCGGCCGCGCCGTCGCCTTCCGGCGCTTCCCGCGGTTCCTGCGAAGCGCCGTAGTAGACGGCCGAGTCCATCTTGCTCCATGTTCCGTTCGTATAGCTCGGAAGCACCACGTCCATCCGGCCGTCGTTGTTCAGGTCCGCGGCTACGGCCCGCTGCGCGCCCTCGTTGGCCACGGGCGTCATCCGCGAGCCGTCGAAATCCCTTCCGTTTCCCCAATAGATCACGGCGTCGAGCCGCTCCACATGGGGATGGCTGTTGGCGAACACCAGATCGATGTGGCCGTCGTTGTTCAGATCCCAGCGATTGACAAGCTGGATGCGGCCCTGGGCGGAGACGTACGTGTTGGCGCCGCCGTCGCCGAATCGGCCCTGGATGAAGTTTGTAAAGCCGGAGTGCGTCCACACCTCACGCTGTTCATCGCGCCCCGCCTGATGCGCGCAACCCGGGAGCGCGATCATGGAAATGAGAACCGTCATAATGGAGAGGCGATGCATCGTGCTTGCGTCCTTACGTTCCGAAAAATCACAAACTATTTCGTTTTGTTGCCCGCATGAAGTGCCGAAGCTCCGATATCGACTGCCCCGGATGATCCTCCATCCGCGGTCAGATCCTGATCGACGGCGTTCAGCGGGGCGCCCTTGCCGATGCACGGCGACCCGGGACGCAGGCGATAGGTGGGCGAGATCGTGAACGTCGCCGCCTCGCTTTGTTCAGCACCGCGCAGGTCTCCCCATGCCGTGATGCGCCGCGCGCTCGCGGCGCGGATCACGCTCCATTTGTCTCCGACTTGAATCACGCGACCGGCGAGCGCGGAAGGATCGGCAAGATCCTCCGCCGTGGAGATCACGGTCAGCGCGCGGACGGCGTCACACGTCATGGAATCGATCTTGCCGGTCCGTTGATCGTTCTCGAATCGCGGATCCTGGTTCAGGTTGCCTTCCCCAGGGTGTCCGCCTTCAACATTGCAGTGGCTCACGAGGGGAGGTTCACCCTCGACGCGGATGCCGGTTTCTGAATTTCCGTGGATGATGTTGTTCAGAACGATCGATGGCTTGATGTGGCGCGTGGGATTGACGAAGGCCAGGCCGCGGCCGGTGTTGTCGGCGATGGTGTTGTTGGCCAGGACCATCCACGAGCCCACGCAGTTCAGACCGCCGGTCTCGTTGGCGAAGATGAGATTGTCGACGATGCGCGCCCGGCCTTCCTTGCTGAGCCGGACGGCGCCGCCGCCTTTGTTCCCGGCGATGATGTTGGATGCGATGATCGGTTCCGAGGATTTCATCACGTAGATGCCGCCGCCGTCGTCTTCAGCGAGGTTGCCCAGCAGGTAGTTGCCGGAAATTTCCGGGGATGAATCGTATTCACAATAGATGCCGCCGGCATCGCTGTTGCCGCCGACGCGGTTGTTGATGATCACGTTGTTCGAGATCGTCATTCGCAGCATCCGGCCGTCTTCGCCTTGCTTCATCGCCGCATTTGTGCAGGAGATTCCCGCGCCGTTGCTGCTTCGGGCGCGTCGCTTCTTGTCGGGGTTGTTGTCTTTGACGCCGGTGACGTTGTCGCAGATGACGTTGTTGGTGATCGTGGGGATGCTGCGGTTGCGGCAGGCGATCCCGCCGCCCCCGCCGATCGCCGTGGAATTGCCGGCGATCAGGTTGTTGGCGATGACCGGCGAAGCGCCGTTGATGCAGGCGATGGCGCCCCCGTCATTGCCGACCTGATGCAACAAGCCGTAGACGTAATCCTCCGGCTCCAGGGTCGCGTTGCCGCTCAGCACGTTATTGGTGATCGTGGGGGAGGTTCCCTCGCAGAGGATCGCGCCGCCGGGCCCGCGGGGTCGGCCGTTTGTCAGCGTGAAGCCATCCAATCGGGCGTGATCCGCGCCAAGGACGACGCGGCGCGTTTTCTCGCCGTCGAGGACGGCGACGTGGGCGACGATGTCCCGATGCCAGCCCGACGGCTCGAACCCCCCGAACAGGTCGACGTGCGGCTTCATCTGAGCCGTCGCTCCTCGATAGGTTCCCTCCGCGACGAGCACCGCGCTTCGTTTGTTGGCCCCGGCGTCGCTGATCTGCGAGAGGGCATGGTGGAGCGAACCCCACGGCCGCCCCGCAGTCCCATCGCCGTCGCGGTCGGAGCCGCCGGGCGCAACGTGGAAAACGCGTGCGTAATCGGTCAAGGGAATCCGTTCATTCCGTGGCCCGACTGTCTCCGGGCGGGGCGTTTGGGCGTCCGCGCGTCCCTCGCCGATCGCGTACACGCCGATCAGGATCAGCAAAAGCACTGTCTGAAAGAGACGGCCTGTCCATCGTTTCAATTGGCCGCGCATGGATCATTCTCCATTGGGTGACGGTTAGACTGCCGTGCCGGTCAGTTCGGACGCGTCGGGCGACGTTTCATTCGGCAACGGACGCCGCATCACGTTTCGCCATGTCAACTGCTGCCGCTGCGCCTCGCCCTGCGCCCCGGCGGGGATGAAGAGCGACACTGTGTACCCGGCCGCCAGCGTGGCGATTAGGCCGAACACCGTCGGCCAGATGAACCCGATGGTGCTGAAGAAGGCGACGTAAAAGGCGACGAGCGTTCCGGTCACGCCCCCGGCCAGCACCCCGCCGCTGCGGGCGCGCTGCGTGAACATTCCCAGGAGATAGATGCCCAGCAACGGTCCGGTAAACGACTGAATCACCTTGTTTCCGATCTCCAGCACGATTCCGATGCGGCCGACGTTGGCGGCGAGGGTCATGCCAATGATGCCGAAGGCAACCGTCGCCCAGCGGGAAATCAGGACGCGGTTGCTCTGGTCCATTTCTGGATCGACGGGGGATTCATTGTTCAAGACCGGCGCATCGGGGGGGACCACCGCCGCGGCCCGATCGTTCGGACGGCGCTCCCCGCGGACCAGACGGCCATACAGATCCACCACGAAGACTGACGTGCAGGAGTTGATCGCCGAGTCGATGCTGGACAATGACGCCGCGAGGATCGCCGCGATCACCAGCCCGATGACGCCGGTGGGGAACACGTTCGATATAAAGTAAGGAAAAATCTGATCGGTGTTTCCGCGAATCTGTTCCGGAAGCGCGTGCAGTTGGAAGTATGCGAACAGCGCCAAGCCGACAAAGGAAAGCCCGACGGTCCAGAGTGCATCGCTGGCGGCGTTGATGACGAACGCCCGCCGGGCGTCCGTGAGCGAGCGGGTCGTCTGGAAGCGCTGCACCATCACCTGATCGCTGCAGTACAGTGCCATGCGCCCCACCACCGCCGCGATGAGGATGCCGGAGAACGTGGTGGAGCTTTGGAAATAGCCGCGGATGCCATCAATGATGCTTGTACTGTCGGCGGTGGCGGAGAAAGCGGTGAAGTGCGTCTTTCCCGCTTCTGCCCCGAGCTGCCAGACTTCGCCGATCCCACCTGGAATGTTGGAGAGGATGACAACGATCGTCACCATCAGCCCGGTCAGCATAATGCAGAACTGAAGCAGGTCAGTCCAGATGACCGCTTTGATGCCCCCAAGCATCGTGTAGGTGGTGACAAGGGTGCCGAGAACAAGAATGCTCGGCAGCAGCGGAATCCGACCGCCGGTGACCGCGCTGATCGCCAGGCACGGCACGTACATCGCCGTTCCCATCCACCCGATCCGCCAGAGCAGAAAAATCCCGGCAGCCAGCGTCCGGACCGACACGCCGAACCGGCGCTCGAGATACTCATAGGCCGTGAAGACCTGCAAGCGGCGATAAAACGGAAGTGTAACCCAGACCACCCACGGGTAGAGCAGCACCCAGGAGAGCGCGACGACGGTAAAGATCAATCCGTACTTGATGGTGGTGGAGGGGACCGCGATGTAGTCGATGCCGCTGTTCAGCGCCGCCATGAGGGACATACCGATCGGCAGCCAGCCCATCGATCGACCCGCGAGGAAGAAGTCCTCCATGTCTTGATGGCGGCGCGAAAAGTAGACGCCGATCCCAGCCAGCACGCCGAGGTAGACAAGGATGATTGCGCCATCGAGCCAGCCAAAGTTCGTGTGCATGCTGAATCCCTTTTCCATCAACGAGTCGGCGGAGGCACATTCGCTAGGCCGAGGTTGACCGTCCTCCGTTGTGGCTCAGGCTTCGACTGGCTTGTTCGGAAGGGTGAAAAGTTCGTCTGGCCGCACGGGGGCGGGAAAGAGCGGGGGTGGTAATACAGCCATGAACTGAATCCTACCGGTCCAGTCGTGGCTGCGTCAATCATTTCATCAATTAATAAAAATTATCTCGATTTTTAATCTTGCTTTCGCGATTGTTGAAGTTAGCGTTGTTTTTTAACCCCGGATTACGGCGGTCGATCGGGAACAACCACGGGCGCACGACGCAAACATCGCGGGCTTTACGCTGGTCGTGTTGCTCGTCGTTATTTCCCTTCTCTGACCGGCTTGCGCCGAGGACTCGGGAGCTATTGAACTTCAGTTGGCACGAGGAGCTATCCAATGAAATACGTTGTCATCGTTCTCAGCATTGTGTCGCTGGCGCTCGCCGCCCGAGTGTCGGGACAGAAGGTTGCGGCCGGTAATTCACCGGATCAGAGGCCGGCACCGCGGTCACTCGATTCGCTGCAACCTGAGCCGGTAAAAGACGCCGGCACGCACATGGTTCTCTCCAAGCCGGGTGGGCAGCCGCTGGACCCGATCCTTCAAATTCTGGGGACCGCTCCAAAAGAGCCGCCGGGGGAATTTCTGAAGCAGACCCCGGCGAGCGAGGAGCCTATCACGGTGTTCCAGGTGCTCAAGAACGGCGATGTTCTCTTCGGGCAGAACGCGGGCCTGAAGCGGCATGCCGCCGATGATCCTCATACTCCCCTGCGGGCGGATCCCAGCTGGTCATCGCCCATTGATTTCTGGTACGACGGGCAAAATCGCAAGCTGCATGTGCGTTCGCTGCTGCTGACGGAGAACGGCGACGCCCCCGATATCGGGCTGCGTCGATCGGGCGATGGAACCTATCCGAATGGTCCGCCGCTGGCGAGCCGAAGGAACCAGAATCTCGGCATCATCCACTGGATGGGCTGGGCGGCGGACGCGGGATTCGATGACCGCTCGGCGCAGATCCACGCGCGTGCGGCGGAGGACATCACCTCCAAGGGCGCCGGCGGAACGCTTCACTTCGCCACTACGCCCATCGGCTCCACCGGCGCCCCGGTCGATCGCATCATCATTGCCAGCAACGGAAACATTGGCATCGGCGCCGCCGCCCCGGCCGCGTCGCTGCACGTCGTCCGGGGAACGGGGGCAGGCTTCGTCGAAGATTACTATTCCGCCGATGCGCTCGAACCGGGAGATGTCGTTGTCATCGCCCCTGGCGCCGATCAGCTCTCCGTCGTCAAGTCGACCGCCGCCTATGATCAGAAAGTGGTCGGCGTCGTGTCGGGAGATCCGGCGATTCGCGTCACCGAATATCTCGGGGATCCCGAGCAGGAGCACAAATTTCCCCGGCCCAACCAGTTTCCCGTCTCGGTGGCGGGACGCGTAAGCATCAAGGTCAGCGCGGAGAACGGCCCGATCCAGCCGGGCGATTATCTCACCAGCTCATCGACCCCCGGCGTGGCGATGAAAGCCACCAAAAAAGGCGCGGTTGTCGGCAAGGCACTGGAATCGCACTCCGGGGAGAGCGCCGGCCAGATCAAGATGCTCGCCGACGTCACTTGGTTCATGCCGTGAGGATCAATAACGCCGTGTGCAAGTTAATCGTCGATCAGCATCGCCAATCGCAGGGGCGGGTTTCCCATCCGGATATTGATCAGTACCGCGACGGTGTGGCTGAGCAACTTGCGCGTCACGCGGCTGCACAAATGCCACAAATCGCGGGCCCATGTTCGCTTGCAGTTGAATCGCTCGGCCAGTTGTCCGATCACGGTCTCGATCGTGCGGCGGAAGCGCGTCAGCAACCGCGATCCATCCGGGTCCTTGTCCTTGATCCTGCTCTTGTAAGGAGCCAGCAGCACCAAGCCTTTTTTCGCCAGGTCCGCCTGCCGGTCCGGCCCCCAATAATTGCGGTCCCCGATGCCCACTCCACCCTCCGGCGGCACCAGTTCTCCCGCCGCCGTCAGGTCCGAGACGTCGGCGGGCGTGAGCGCGACCTGGGCGATCGGGCCCGCGTCTGCGCAACGCAGGTGGACGCGGAAGCCGAAGAACGTGTTGCGGATCAGGTGATCGTAGCCGAAGGCGGCCCCCAACCCCTTGAACAGTCTGGAGCCTTTGGCTCGGGCGAACTTGCAGACGTGCAGCGGGAAGCTGTCGATCAGCCACAGCGGATCCTCGTGCAGCGGAATGCGTGCGAGCAGACGCTCGTGCAGCAGCGACTTGACCCGCCACAGGTTCGCCGACTGCCGCAGGAACGTGGTGCGGTCGACGCGGGCCAAGGCGGGGAACTCACGCAAGTGGTAAGTCCGGAAGAAGCGGTGAATCCCCTTGTCGGTGTCGATGCCCATGAACTCCCCGGCCAACTCCATCGTGATCACCTCGCTGTCGGACAACTTCGGCGATGGCCCGTGCCGCCGCAGACGACCCAAGTCATTGATCTGATCGTCGACCAAGCAAAACATGTGCAGCAGGTAGTCCTCGAACGTCATGGCGGCCTCCTCCGTGAGACGGGTGTGGTGAAAAACACTATTCCATCGAGGAGCCGCCTTTTTTCAAGTGACTCAATCGGGAACTTGCACACGGCGTTCAATAGACCAAAATGACATCAGGAGGGCGCGAAAATACCGCGGCCTGATTTTTCCGGCTTGCTCTTCGCGCAATTTGGCGTTCTCGCGATGTCGCGGTCTTTGCTTCGGCCAGGCATGAGGAAACACACGATGACGCGTCTTGATTCCCCGCGCCTTCTTTTGTTCGGCTGCTGGGCCTGCGTGGGGCTGCATCCGTTGACGGCTCGCGCCGACATGCCGCTGTTCAAGGACATCGAGCAGACTAGATCGGTCGGCCCGCAATCCGAGGCAGTCGACCTGAACGGGTATCAGCACGTCCTGCATGTCGTTGCGGGCGCCGCGGATGGTGACGGAACCAAGGCCAGACCCTTCGCAACGATCCAGGGCGCGCTCGACTCGATTCAGCAGGCGGGCGAGAACAACCGCTTCGCGGTTCTCGTCGCCGCGGGGGACTATCCACAGTCCGAGCTGCATATGAAGGCGCATGTTGACCTGTGGGGCGGTTTCGACAGCCAATGGCATCGCGATATCCGCAAAAGTAAGACGATTCTCGATGGCCAACAATCCGGCCGCGTTATCAGGGGCGCCGACAACAGCCGGATCGACGGCTTCGTCATCACCAACGGCCGCAGCCGATTGCCCGGCGGGGCCATTCTTTGCGAGCACGTCTCGCCGGTCATTTCCAACAACACCATTCACGGCAACGCCACCGCCGAGCCGGAGTCCTTTCGCAGGGACATGATCCACCAGACGGGAACCGATGGCGGCGCAATCGCCGTCCTCGCCGGCTCCAATGCCGAAATCCGCAACAACCTCATCTGCGACAACACCACCGGCATCGGCAACGGCGGAGGCATCTATGTTTGGAACGAATCAAAGCCAAAAATCATCGGCAACGTCATCTGCAACAACCGCACCGGACTGAGCGGCGAGGCGGGCAAGGAGGGCTCGCGCAGCAGCAACGGCGGCGGCATCGCCGTCAGCCGCGACTGCCACCCGGAAATTATCGGAAACGTCATCGCCATGAACACCGTCGCCGACAACAGCGACGCCGGCGGCATCTATCTCGAATATGACGCCAACGCTCACATTAAGGGCAACTGGATCGTGGGCAACTTCGGCCAGGACGACGGCGGCGGAATGTATGTCATGAAGAATTCCGAGCCGGTTGTCGAGTACAACGTCTTCGCCGGCAACCGCAACACCACCGACGGCTCGGGCGGCATTCGCCTCAGCAAGGAAGGCCGGATGCGCGCCAGCCACAATCTCTTCGCCGCCAATCCCAGCACGGTCGATTTAGTTGATGGCTGGATGATCCTGCAGAACAACACCTTCGTCGACTCCGTCACCTACGCCATCGTCTACGAGAATCGCCGTGAGCATCTGATGCCCAGCCGGATCGAGGGCAACATCTTCGCCGGCGAAACGAAGATGATCTTCCTCCTCAAGCCAAGCGGTCCCAGAGCGCCGCAGTTCAGCATGAATTACATCCCGGGCCCGGGCGCGGATCAGACCGGGCTCTTCATCGACGACAGCATCAAGGGAACCATCGCCGGCAGGACATACGATCCGAACCGCCACATCACGATGATCCGAGCCGGCGGCGCCGATCTCGCCATTGATCTTGATGGTCGGGTCATCAATGTCGGCGGGCAGTGGAGCGTGGTGGAATCCAGCAGCGCCGGCCGGGTCAACGTCTGGGGCCGGATCTCCGACAGCGCCGATTCGTTCCTGATCCAGGGCACGTATCGTCTCTCCCGCAATTCGCCGACGAATGGTTTGGGCGCTTACGCCGCCAACTAACTAAGGAGCCCGTAACGATGATGAACAAAGTAATGGCGTCATTGATGTTGCTGAGCATGGGCGGACTGTCTTTGGCCGCTGAAGGGGCTGGACCGATCCACCTCGCGCCGGGCCCCCATCTATTCATTGACAATCATCTGATTGCCAGCGAGTCGAACCTTGTGCGCCTGATCAACCATCCATCGCGTCTTCCCGAGCCGATCGTGACGGCGCCGGGGGACAAGAATTTTCAGCCGTACGTGTCGGTGGTTCAAGATCCGGAAACGAAACGTTTCAAGATCTGGTATGGCGTGCCGGCCAATCCGCCGCAGAACAACCCGTCCCACCTGGCCTACATGGAGTCGGAGGACGGGATTAACTGGATTCGCCCGCCGCGAATCCTCAAAGACCCCGGTGGGATTCCGATCCGCTTCGGGGCCAGCGTGATCGACATGGGGCCGAACTATCACGATCCTGCAACGCGCTACAAGTTCGGATGGTACTGGGGCGAGGTGACCGATCCGCCCACCGGTGGCCTGATGATCGCCACCTCGCCCGACGGGCTGCACTGGACCCCGATCGTCTCCGATCCGCCGGTGCTGCCGCACACCCACGATATCAACGGCATCTATTGGGATCCGATCCGCAAGCGGTACATGGCGACGATCTCGACCCTCAACAGGGTTCCGGGATGGAAGACGAGGCGTCGCCTGCCGTACATGACCGTCAGCGACGACCTGATCAACTGGTCCGAGCCGTGGCAGATCATCCCGCCGGACGAGAAGGACGAAGGGGAGTTTCAGTACTACGCGATGGACGGGTACCTGCGTCGCGGGGACCTGATCATCGGTCTGGCCAAGGTGCTGCGCGATGACCTGTCGCCCGAGCCGGGCGGGGAGCCGACCGGCATCGGCTACACCACGCTCGCCTGGACGCGCGACGGCGTACACTGGGAGCGCGACCGCAAGCCGTTCATGGATCGCAACCCAACCACCGGCACGTGGGATCGCGCCATGACCTGGGGCGATTCGCAGCTCCTCGTCGGCGACGAGGTCTACATCTATTATGGCGGGTATGCGGGCGGCCATAAGACCGATCGGTTCAACACGCGGCAGATCGGTCTGGCGCGGATGCCGCGCGATCGCTATATCGCGCGCGAGGCCGCGCGCGACGCCGAAGCCATGCTGCGCACGCCGATGATTTCACTGGCGGGCGATTCGATCACAATCAACGCCAACATCGCCGGCGAAATGCATGTGCGCCTGCTCGACGTCCAGGGCAAACCCATTGAGGGTTTCGACTGGGCCGACGGCAAGCCGATCCGCGGAGACAGCACGCGCCATCCGCTGCGATTCAGTCGGCCAATTTCGTCCGTCGCCGATCAACCAGTGTCGCTCGAATTCAAGTGGCGCGACGGCCGACTTTACGCATTCGATCTGACCGAAGCCGGAACCGTCGGGGAAAAGTGAAAGAAGCTTTTGGCATAAGCCCTGGTTCCCCTACTCCGGACTGAATTGACATAAACACATTAACCACATGAACAATTTCCCGAGCATCACTCGACGGGCGTGTTTGACGACGACGGCGGCGGCGCTGTTGAGCATGCAAGGGCTGCAACGGACGCTTCGCGCCGCCCCGGCAACCCAATCGGCGCCTGCCGGCGCGGCGGGCGATCAGGCTCCTC
>JBBSLV010000099.1:0-10809 GCA_038233535.1 Tepidisphaerales bacterium
ACTTTTTCCAGCAGATGATCGACAAGGGCCAGGCCCAGGGCCCGGAAATGCTCAGCGGGCATCCGAGCTTGAGCAACCGCGTGGAGGCCGCAAAAGAACGTGCCGCCGCGCTCCCGGGCGACGCATCGGAGTGGCGTCAGCCGCCGGTCGCGTCACCGGCGAGATTTCAGGAATTGCAAGCGCGGTCCGTGCGGGTGGGCAAGTCGATGCCGTCGGATGCGACGCTCGAGGGCGCGCAGGAGCTGCTGGCCGCTCTCCCGCGCAGCTGCCTGACGCCCGCCGTCCAACCGGATCAACAGAAGGCCGAGCAGCGCGTGCTGATGCAGCGGGAACGCGCCGGTGACGGCGCCGATTGAAAAGCAAAGCCCGCGGCGCGATGGATAAACGACCCGGCGCGATGCCCACGGGCACGGCTCTCCGACTGACTTGCGTCCGTCGGCTACGAAGGATGAGCGATTTCGATGTCGCGATGGGTTTCGGCGGTCGGGGTGACCGTGACGTGAATCACCTCGCTCGGCAGCAGGGATTTGACGCGATCCGCCCATTCCACGACGACGACGCCGCGCTGCTCGAGCAGCTCACTGAAGCCGATGGATTCGAAATCGTCCGACCCGCCCGCGCGATATGCGTCGAGGTGGAAGACGTTCAGCCGGCCGGTGTCGTAGATGTTGAGCAGGACGAAGGTGGGGCTGCTGACGGTGCGCGGATTGCCGCCGAGGGCTCGGACGAGCCCGCGGACGAACTGCGTCTTGCCCGCGCCGAGGTCGCCGTGCAGCGCGATGCATTCCCCTCCGCGCAGCGTCGCCGCCAGCTCGGCGGCGATCGCTTCGGTCTGCCCGACGCTGGTGGAGGCACGCTTCACGCGGGGAGCGGTTATACCGGGGTTGAGCGCGATTTACGCTCGCGCGTCGATCGCGCCGCCTTGATGGGCGCCGCTTGCGGCTTCGCGGAAGAACACGTGCGGGTTCTCAGGAATCGCTTCCATTCCCGTGCCGGATCGCCCGCCAAGTCACAAGCGGGGGTACGCTGGCATTTCACCGCAACGGGCACATTCTTCATTCCCCCGACACGCTGCCCCTGAGCACACCGAGCAGGTTGATCTGGTCGTCCGTCCACAGCACCTCGTTGCCCAGCGGCGCGGACGGGACGGATGACGGGCCCATAATCGCCCATGTGGAGGCGTACTCGCCGCCTTCGTTGGACTTGATGTCGGAGGAGATGAAGAACACGCGCAGGTCAAACGCCTGCGCCAGCCCCGCGACAACCGGGCGGAGGTTGAGGTGGCGGTTGGAGATGTGGATCGCGAACAGCCCGTTGGGCTTCACGTGCCGGCGGTAGATCGCGAAGGCTTCCTTCGTCAGCAGATGCACGGGGATCGCATCGGAACTGAAGGCGTCGAGCGCCAGCAGATCGAACTGCTGCGTTGCTTCGCGCTCCAGCGACAACCGCCCGTCGCCCATGACGACGTCCACGTCGGCGGGGGAGTCGGCGAGGTAGGTGAACCACGTCCGAGCGACGTGCAGGACGTTGGGGTCGATTTCGTAGAACCGGATGCGGTCGCCCGGGCGCGTGAGGGCGGAGATGCTCCCCACGCCAAGCCCGACGACGCCGATGTGGCGGTCCGGGAGTTTGTCCAGCCGCTGAATCGCCTGCGCCACGCCGCTGCGCGGGCCGTAGTAGCTCAATGGGCGGCGGCGGAGAGACGGGTTCAGCGCTTGCACGCCGTGCGTCGTGCGCCCGTGTTGCAGCGTGCGCAACCGAATGCCGGCATTGTCGGTTGGCGCGGCGTCGAAGACCCGCAGCACGCCGTAAAAGTTGCGCATCCGGTCGACAAGCACGTACCCGCGCTCGCCGGGCTCGTTTGCCCACACGAGGTACGCCAGCGACACCATGCCGATGATCAGCCCGCCCCATGCCGCCGGGGGGCGCAGGCCGTGAAGCCAGGAGCGCTCGTCCGTCGCCACGAGCACGAGGATCAGCGCACAGCACGCCCAGAGGCTGATGCCGAACTCGAGGTAGCGGGTGAAGAGGATGGGCGCGACGATGGAGACGAACGCGCCGCCCAGCGCCCCGCCGGCGGCGATGGCGAGGTAATAGCCCGTGAGCCGCCGGGGGTGCGGGCGCAGCCGCGCCAACTCCCCATGACACATCAGGCAGGCAACGAACAGCCCGGCGCCGTAGATCAGGAGCATCCGCCCGAGCGAAATGCCCGCCAGCGGCTGGTACATCGCCCACAGCAGCGCCCCGGTCGCGAGGATCATCAGCGGCCCGCAGATGCGGCGCGAGTACCAGGGCGGATGGTCGAAGGCGAGCACGAACGTCAGGAGGTACAAAGCCAGTGGAAGAACCCATAAAAACGGCACGGGCGCCACGTCCTGCGTGAGGGTGTTCGTCGTGCCGAGCAGCAGCGCCGATGCGCACGCCGGCAGGGCGATCCACATCGCCCGGCGAAACAGCGACGGCGGGGCGGCTTCGGCGTCCTCGGCTGCCGGTTCCGGCAGGGGCGCGGCGCGCGATGCGCGCAGGGCGCAGTACGCGCACCCGATCGCGAACAGCACGAACATCCCCGACCAACCCCACGCCTGCTCGCGGCGCGACAGCATCGGCTCGATCACGAACGGGTAGCTCACCAGGGCCAGCAGCGACGCCACGTTCGACAGCGCGTACAGCCGGTACGGCGCGACGCGCGGATCCAGCCGCACCACCCACGCCTGAAGCAGCGGCGCCGTCGTCGCCAGCGCGAAGTACGGCAGCCCCACGCTAACCGCCAGCAGCACAATGATCCGCCGGCTCGGGTTCAGCGGGTCCGGCGGCTTCCACCGCTCCGACGGGATGATCGGCAACGTCAGGATGACCACGATGAGCAGCAGCGCCGCGTGCAGCCATGCCTGCGTGCGGGGTGAGAGCCGGCTGACGACAAGGTGCGCGTACGCGTAACCCGCGAGCAGCGCGACCTGGAAGAACAGCAAACACGCCATCCACACGCCCGGCGCCCCGCCAAACCACGGCAGGATGAACTTGCCGATCAGCGGCTGAACCTGGAACAGCAGGAAAGAGGAGAGAAACACGGTCAGTGCGGGAATCAGCCCGATCCGCGCCTTCGGCAGCGGAGGGGGTGGAGGTTCGGCTTCGATGGGAGCGGGATCGGTTACGGCTTGATCGGCCACAGGGAGTGCTCCCATCCTTTAGGGTCGAGCGGTTCGTGGTTGCCGTCGGCGTGAGCCAGCACGATCGACGTTGCCGCGGTAATCGTGCCGATTCGCTTCACGGGCATCGAGCATTCCGGCGGCCCGGTGAAAAGCAGCTCGTAATCCTCGCCGTCATGCAGCGCGTGTTCGAGCGGAGAATGCCCATCACGACGAAGCTCGATCGCGTCTTCATGAACGGGAATGGCCGCCGCCTCCACCACCGCGCCGACGCCGCTCTCCCGGCAGAGGTGGCGCAAGTCGCGCGAAAGCCCGTCGCTCAGGTCGATCATCGCCGTGACGTCGCCGCGTTCGGCGAGCTGCCGGCCCATCGCGACGCGCGGCTTAAAGGTCATGTGCCGTCCGAGAATGCTCCCGCCCAGCGGGCCCGTCACGTAGATCGCATCGCCGATGCGCGCGCCGGAGCGCGTAATCGGCTTCACCCCCCCGCTGCGGCCGAGGATCGTGACCGTTACGACGAGCTTCCCGCCCCACGACGCGGTGTCCCCGCCCACGACGGGGCAGCCGAACGGGTCGGCGGCCTCGCGCAACCCCAGGTACAGCTCTTTCGCGTATTCGATGGATGCACCTTTCGGCAGCGCCACCGTAGCGAGCGCCGCCGCGGGCAGACACCCCATGGCGGCGCAGTCGGAGAGGTTGCGGTTCATCGCTTTGCGGCCGATCGCGCGGGGCGAATGGTGCGCACCGTCGAAATGCACGCCGTCGAGCAGTTGATCCACGCCGACGAGGAGCAGGTCGTCCGCTTCCCCCGCCCAGTTGAGCACGGCAAGATCGTCACCCGGCGGAACCTGAACGAAGTCCGCCGGCGCGGGCGTCGCCTGCTGCGCGCGGATCCACTCGATGAAGTCAAACTCGCCTGCCATTGCGGGAGAGGATTGTACCGCAATCGCGAAACTGCAAGCGACTCCCCGTATCGGTTCACATACGCCGGGTGCGTGTCCACCGGTCATCAACAAACGGAGCTGCGCATCCGCGTGATGCGCAGCTTTCGACGCGCATGCTGCGCAGCTTTCGCCCTCGCGCAGCTTGCCCCCGCGCGGGGGTGAGTAATCCTGTCACACCCTTCCAAAATTCCGCGAAGGATTTAGTCCTTGCTATCCCGAATCGCCCGAATAATCACGCCGTTTCTTCGCCGGCGGGGCGTGTCAGGGTGTCATGTCGCCGAGGTGCATGTGTCGGCGTGATGCATCGCGCCGCGCGCTGCCGATGGGGAATGTGTGTGGCGCGTTACGAAGGTCGTAGCCGCCGGTCAGAATGACGAACGAGTGTTGCAGATGATTACAGGGGATATGCCGATGTCGATCGCCGAACAACATGCCGGTGCGGACGTGTGGATGGCGGAGCAGATGTTCGAGGAAGACGTGCGGGCCGTGCTGACGATGATGCGCCCGCACGGGCGCGAGCGGCTTGCGGGGTGGAAGGAGTACCGCACGGGCGGCCCGCACTTCCGCGTGACCGTCTCGTGGGATCAGCAGTTCGAAGCCACGAACATCGTGCAGCCGCTGGCCGTGCCGAACATGGCCGACGTGATGGAGAACCTGCTTGTCGGCTCATCGAAGGACAACGGCGACCTTCCCCCGCGGGAGGAGTTCGACCACTACCGCGCGGTCGTCCGCGAACTGTACAAGCGGATCAACGAGATGGAGGCGTGCTACACGTAAGGTCGATACCGTCAGTACGCCGCTTGCCGAGGAGTTGAACCGTTGAAGCGAAAGCGAAGGGTTTGTGCGACAGAGAACGTGAAGTCCGCGCGGCCGATAACCGTCGCGGCGCGGACAGCGGGAGACCGCGCGCTGGCCGAGCGGATGCTCCAGCGGCTTCGCGACGGCGCCGACCTGCGGGCGCGAAAGGTGCGTCGCATCAAGGCGGCAATCAAGGTGCGCAGCTATGAGAACGCGCTGAAGCTCGCGGTGGCGCTGGATCGTCTTACCGCGTAGTGAAGTTTCTCCGTCCGAATGTTTGAATCAAGAAAAACCCGCCGCAAGCGGCGGCGCTTCACGAGGAAGAAGTCACGCGGGGGTGCGGCGCCTTCTCCCCGAACAGGGCATCCACGAACCGCTCCGGATCGAACGTCTCGATGTCCGCCGGCGTCTCCCCCAGCCCGATGAACTTCACCGGGATGCTGAGCTGTTCCTTGATCGCGATGACCACCCCGCCCCTGGCCGTGCCGTCGAGCTTTGCGAGCATGATCCCGGTCACGTTGATCGCCTGCCCGAAGTTCTTCGCCTGAAGGACGGCGTTCTGGCCCGTCGTGGCGTCGAGCACGAGCAGCACCTCGTGCGGCGCGCCGGGGATGCGCTTGGCGACGACGTCCCGGATCTTCGTCAGCTCGCGCATCAAATGTTCCTGCGTGTGCAGCCGACCGGCGGTGTCGACGATCAGCACGTCGATGCCGCGCGTCTTGGCGGCTTCGCACGCGTCGTACGCGACGGCGGCGGGGTCGGCGCCCATCTTGTGCTTCACGATGTCAACCCCGATCCGCTCGCTCCAGATCGTCAACTGCTCGACGGCCGCGGCGCGGAACGTGTCGCCGGCGCAGACCATCACCTTTTTTCCCATCTCGTTTTTCAGCAGCGCCGCCAGCTTGGCGATGCTCGTCGTCTTGCCCGCGCCGTTGAGGCCCGCGACGAGAACCACCGTCGGCCCGCTCGCGGCGAACTTCAGCTCGCGGTCCTCCGCCGGGAACATTCCCAGTAACTGCTTCCGCACGACGTTCTCGGCTTCCTCGCCGTTGCGGATGCGCCCCAGGCGCCACTGTTCCCTGACCTCGTTCTTCAACTTTTCCGCCCGCGCAACCCCGATGTCGGCGCGGATGAACTTCTCCTCCATCTCCGCGAGGAACGCATCGTCTATCTGCCGACCGGGGACAAACAGCGTCCGCACGTCGGTGTTGAGCACCGCGGCGGTCTTCTTCAGCGCGCCCTTGAGCTTGTCGAGTGTCTTGGAGAAAAATCGCATGGGAGAAAAAGAAGCCAGAAGCCAGAAGCCAGAAACCGGAACCCGAAAGATCGCCGTTCTACTGGCTACTGGCTACTGGCTACTGGCTTGTTGCTTGTTGCTTCTGCTGTCCTCGGTTAACGCTTGACACTCCTTCAGAATCGCGTCGAGCACGCCGTTGACGAAGGCGGGGGAATGCTCGGTGGAGAATTCCTTTGCCATCTCGATCGCCTCGTCGATGACGACCTTCGGGGGGGTCTGTGTGCCGCCGGTCAGTTCCCACACGGCCAAGCGCAGGAGGCTGCGGTCGACGCCCGGCTGCCGTCGCGTGGGCCATTGCGGGGCCAACCGGACAACCCATTGATCGGAGACTTCACGCCCGTTCCACGCCGCCGCCGCCATCGTCAGCGCATCACGGCGGATGTCGTCGTCCGGGCTGCCGTCGTTGACCACCTGCGCGGCGAGCAGATCGTTGTTGTCGCCGCTCGTGTCCCAAAGGAACAGCACCTGCATCGCCAGTTCACGCGCCTTGCGCTTCTTCGACATCACGCGGGGAGTATAGGGGCGGCGGGGGGGAAGGAAAGATGACGGGGTGAGGGGATGACAAGGTGAAACACTGAAGCGCGGCGGCTGCCGTCACCCCCTCATCCCCTCATCCCCTCATCCCAATCGATGGCGGCGCTTATAAAAATACACCCCACCCAGGCCGATCAGCCCCGAGAGCAGCGCGGGCGGGAGCGGGGCGGCGATGACGGGGGGGGCTTGCGGGGGGCGGGCGTTGGCGCGAACAAACCGCTCGACCCCACCTGCGGCGCTGGTGGGGGGCGCGGCGCCGTCGGTCATGCCCGGATCGCTCCACACCATCGTCCATGTCTGTTCGTTAGTCGCCTCGTGCAGCAACGGGATCGACGGACTGCTCGCATCCTTGACATCAATCAGCCTGATCGGCGCATCAGCACCGAAGGGCACGCCGTCCTCACCGCGCACCGGGCCGACGACGGCCAGGAGCGACAGGGCGAGGAGGGGGAGCGAGCACGGCAAATGGGAACGACGAGGCATAGGGAAATACTGCTTTCGGCAAATCAGGAGACATGCCACAGCGCGGGGCGTTAGTCCTGCTGCGGAAATCTATCATCCGCCCGCGGGAGCGGGGACGGATTCCGGACATGGGAAGGGTTACAACGGTCTCGGCACTGGAGGTCTGGGCAAGTTGAGCGGTCTGTGCGATGCGGACTCTGCGGGACGCGTCCGGGAAACTGCGGTTTCGCAGTTCGCGCGAGCCGGCTTGCAACGTCCGCGCTTGTCACCCGCCGCGAGCGATACGGATCGCTTCGCGCAGGTCCAGCGCTCCTTCGTAGAGCGAGCGCCCGACGATCACGCCCCACGCGGGGATCGTCGTGAGTTGTCGGACGTGCTCGATGTTCCCGACCCCCCCGCTGGCGATGACCGGCACGTCGCCGGCCTCGGCGAGGCGCCGCGTGTGCGCGAGATTCGGACCTTGCAGCATCCCATCCCTGGCCACATCGGTGTAAAGGATCGCGCCGACGGCCCAACCCGAAATTTGCTTTGCGATGTCGACCGCGCTGCGACCGGATGCTTCGGTCCATCCGCGCGTGGCGACGATCCCGTCCCTGGCATCGAGCGCGAGCACGAGCTTGCCCGCGAACGCTGCGTTGTCGCGCGCCAACGATTCGAACCACGGCCAGTCTTCGATCGCCTTGGTCCCCACGACGACGCGGGACGCGCCGGCGTCGAGCAGCCGCTGCACGTCTTCGGTTGTGCGGATCCCCCCGCCCGCCTGCACGCGCATTCCGCCGGCGGCGATGATCCGCGCGATCAGCTCGCTCTGCGCGGGCCGGCCTTGCTTGGCGCCGTCGAGGTCGACGAGATGCAGCCACGTCGCGCCGGCGTCGGCGTAGCTGCGGGCGACGTCGAGCGCGTCGACGTCGTAATCAATCTGCCGCCCGTAGTCTCCCTGCTTCAATCGGACGACGCGCCCGCCGCGCAAATCGATGCTGGGAACGATCTCCAAAGCCATAGGCGGGGAACCTTACGACCGTGCGCTCCGCGCGGCAAGACTCTACGGTGGATCCCTTCGCCGCGCATCACTCCATCAGCGAATCGCGCAGCAGCTTGAACGCGCCGTCCTGCGATTCGGCCGGAAAATCGTGCGGGCCCGGGTAGATGCGCGACCGCAGTTGCTCGCCGGCGCCGTGCAGGCTCCAGATCGGCTTCAGCATCTCCATTACGCGCGGGAGGTTGTCGGTTTTTGGGAAGATCGCGTCGTTCAGTCCCGCCGAGATGAACACCGGTCGCGGCGCGATCAGCGCCAGCCACAGGTGGAAGTCGATCGGCGTTTGTTCGATGTTGCCCTGGTAATAGCTCAGCCGCGGCATGAGGGCGGTCATCCGCCACCAGCGCTGCGGGCTGGGATCGGTGCGGAGCGTCGTGAAGCCGCAGCTGATCACGCCGGCCTTCAACCGTTCGTCGCCGATCATGGCGAAAAGCGTGCCGTACGCGCCGTGGCTGTGGCCGATGCAGCCGATGCGGTCGGGGTCGACGTCGCTCATCGTCTGGAGCAGGTCGATCGCGCGGGAGACGTCATACACCATCTTGCCCATGACCGAGCCGTCGGGATGCGTGCCGAAGAAGTGGTCGGCGGACTTGTAAAGCGCGGTGCCGTGCTCGGCAGCGCGCTCCCCGAAACCGATGGCGTCGGGGGCCAGTACGGTGAACCCCTGCCGCGCGAGCTTCAACCCGTAGTCCATGCCCGATGGATACCCCGGCTGGCCTTCCAAGCCGACGGGCTCATTCTTCCCCTGCATCACCGTCTGGTGCAGCGCGATCACCGCCGGCCGACGCTTGCGGTCGTCCTTCGGCGTTAGCAGCCATGCGTAGCCCCACTCGCTATCCGTCAGGGAAAAGCGCAACCGTTGCATGACGATGGGCTTGTCGCCGCCGCGTTCGAGCGGATCGGTGAGGAACTCGTGCCGCATCGTCCCCGGGAGCTTGTCGGTGAGCGTGCCGAGGATGCGGTCGCTGATCGACTTCCACCGCGTCCGCTGCGCGTCCCATTGCTCGCGCGTGATGTCGGGATCGATCGGGAGCAATTCCTTGTGGTCCGACTGCTCGCTGCCCACCGGTTCCCACGGGTGCGACTTCTTCCATCGATCCACGTCCCACCCGCCGTGCGGCCAATACCAGAGGAACGACATGGTGCGCCATCATGCGCGCCGCGGGCAAGATCGCAAACGCGGCGCGGCACAGTGGCATTTGCGCGATTCCGAGCCAACAATCGGGGGAGAATGCTCGCATGATTCATCGCACGCTCATGGGACGTCATGGACGATCGGTTCGCCAGACTCAACGAAAAAGCCAAAGCTTTGCCCAGGGCGCCCGGCGTCTACCTCATGAAGGACGACAAAGGCCGCGTCATCTACGTGGGCAAGTCGGCCTCGCTGCGCGATCGCGTCTGCTCCTATTTCCTTCCTTCAACCAAGCTCGACTTCAAGAAAGCGCCGCTGCGCGATCACGTTGTCGATTTCGAGGTCATTCAGACCGAATCGGAAGTCGAAGCGCTGCTGGCCGAGAACCGGCTCATCAAGGACATCCAGCCGCGGTTCAACGCGCGGCTGCTCGACGACAAGACGTTTCCCTATTTAATGGTCACCACGGGCGAAGAATTCCCCGGCGTGTACGTCACGCGCGAGCCTAAAACGCGCGGCGTGAAGCTCTATGGGCCGTTCACCAGCGTCTACCAACTCAAGGAAGCCGTCACCCATCTCCAGAAGGCGTTCAAGTTCCGCACCTGCCATCTGGAGATCAGTGAGACGGTTAACACACGCCGCTTCTTCCGTCCATGTTTGCTCTACGCGATCAATCAATGCACCGCGCCGTGCGCGGCGAAGGTTCCCAGGGAGCCGTACCGCGACGACATCAACCGGCTGCTGCGCTTTATGGACGGGGACAAGAAGTCCGTCCTCCGCGATCTCGAAAAAGAGATGATTCAAGCCAGCAAAAATATGAAATTCGAGCGGGCCGCAAAGCTGCGCGACGAGATCAAGGCGCTCAACGGGCTTGGGGCGCGGGCGAAGAAAGGCGACCAGGAATACTGGCAGCCCGAGTCGTTCGTCATCAACCCGGCCGAGGGCGTGGCGGCGCTTCAGGACGTGCTGGGGCTGCCCGAGCCCCCGCGCATCGTCGAGTGCATCGACATTGCCCACCTTCAGGGCGGGGAGATGGTCGGCAGCAAGGTCTGCTTCATCGACGGCAAGCCATTCAAGGACGCGTACCGGCGCTACAAGATCAAGCACGGGCAGGGGAATAACGATTACCTCTCGATCCAGGAAGTCGTGAGTCGCCGTTATCGCGAGGCGGGCAGCAACAACGAACTGTACCCCGACGTGATCGTCATCGACGGCGGCCTCGGGCAACTCCACGCGGCGATGGACGTGTTCAAGACGATGGACGTGAAGCCCCCGATGGTGATCTCGCTGGCGAAGAAGGAAGAACTCGTCTACACGCAGGCCAGAGCCGAGCCGATTCGGTTGGCGCGGAACAACGTGGGGCTGAAGATGCTCCAGTACGCGCGCGACGAGGCCCACCGGTTCGCGCAGCACTACCACCACATCCTGCGAAGACAAAGCCAGCTCGAAGAGGACGTGGC
>JBBSLV010000100.1:0-10748 GCA_038233535.1 Tepidisphaerales bacterium
CAGGGAAGAGCGAACGTCGACTCCTTTTCCCTGCCTACTGCCTACCGCCTACTGCCTACCCTCTGCCAATCCATGAGCCGCCGCGTCGTCATCACCGGAATGGGCGTCATCACATCGCTCGGCGAGGCCGTCGATGAGATGTGGGAGGCCCTGTGCGCCGGTAAAAGCGGCATCAGGAACATCACGCGCTGGGACTTCACCAAGTACCCCGTGCGCTTCGGCGGGGAGTGCACGGACTTCGACGTCACCCGCTACAACGTCGACACCCGCGAGGCCAAGCGCCTCGACCGGTTCGGGCAATTCGGCATCGCCGCGTCCGTCAACGCCGTTCGGGACGCGGGGCTGGATTTCGACACCGAAGACCGCTTCCGCTGCGGCGTGTTGATCGGGAGCGGCATCGGGGGGATCGAAACGCTCGAAGAGCAGAACAAGATCCTCATCGAGCGCGGCGTGAGCCGCGTCAGCCCGTTCACCGTTCCCCGGCTGATGGTCAACGCCGCCAGCGGAAACGTCTCGATCATGTTCGGGCTCAACGGTCCGAACACCGCCGTCGCCACCGCCTGCGCCACCGGCGCCAATGCCATCGGGGACGCCATGCGATTCATCCAGCACGACATGGCCGACGTGATGATCTCCGGGGGTTCTGAAGCTGCCCTGTGCGGGCTGGGCATGGCCAGCTTTATCGCAGCCCGCGCGCTGTCCACGCGCAACGACGACCCGCAGCGCGCCAGCCGACCCTGGGACAAGGGCCGCGACGGGTTCGTCATGGCCGAAGGGTCCGGCGTCGTCATTTTGGAAGAGTACGAGCACGCCAAGGCGCGGGGCGCGAAAATCTATGCGGAGTTGATCGGGTATGGCATGAGCGCCGACGCCCACCACATCACCGCCCCGCATGAAGACGGCCGCGGCGCCAGCAAGGCGATGGACTTCGCCCTCAAGGACGCGAAGGTCGCGCCCGATCAGGTTGATTACGTCAACGCCCACGGCACGAGCACCCCGCTCGGGGATCTGGCCGAGACCAGAGCCGTCAAGACCACGTTCGGCGACTTCGCGAAGAAGCTCGCCGTCAGCTCCACCAAAAGCCAGATGGGCCACCTCCTGGGCGCATCCGGGGGCGTGGAATGCATCGTCACGGCACTGACCATCCACCGCAATCTCATCCCCCCGACGATCAACCTCGACGATCCGGAAGAGGAGTGCGACCTGGACTACGTCCCCCACAAGGCGCGCGACAAAAAGGTCACGATCGCCATGAGCAACAGCTTCGGCTTCGGCGGCCACAACGCGAGTTTGCTGCTGCGGAAGATCTAGGGATCGCCGTGCATGGTTTATCGCAGCAGAACTCTCCAAACCCGAATCGAGTGCTTTGAAAAAACCTCCGGGTGATCCAGTTTTTGCAGCGGCGTGGCCGCTTTAGCGGCCACGGGCACGGGTCTTTCAAAGCCCTCAATCTCGAACCAGAATGACGAACAAATGACGAAGGACGAAGCCCGAAGTGGGGAGTTCCCTTCGTCATTCGTGACAGCAACGAAAAACCCCGCGGCAAACCGCGGGGCTTTCTTTGTTGGATTGAACTGGATCGCGTTTACCGCTTCGAGAACTGGAACTTCCGGCGGGCGCCGCGCTGACCGTACTTCTTGCGTTCCTTCATGCGGCTGTCGCGCGTGAGGAAGCCGGCCTGGCGGAGGGGAACTTCGAACGTCGTGTCGTACTTCACCAGCGCGCGGCCTAGGCCCATCAGGATGGCGCCGGTCTGCCCGCTGGGGCCGCCGCCGTCGGCGTTGACCAGCACGTCCATCTTCCCCCCGGTGTTCGACACTTCCAGCGGGCCGAAAATCACCTTGCGGTCACGTTCGTTCGTGAAGTATTCGTTGAGCGTGCGGCCGTTGATCTCGATCCTGCCGGTGCCCAGGGCGATGCGCACGCGGGCGACCGCGCTCTTGCGCCGGCCGACGCCCCAGATGTAAACCGGCTTGACCTTCGGCGCCGTGGGTTCCGGCGCGGCGGCGGGGGCCGGCGCGGTGGTCGTCGTCGTCGATTCTTCCTGCTGCGTTTCTGTGTCTTCTGCCATCTGTCCTGCGTCTCCGTCCGTGGTCGGTGGTGCCTGATTGGGCGTCAGAGGATCATCAAGGATTGAAGCTGCAGGCCACCGGCCACGAGCCTCGGACGCTTGTCTGCTGGGTCGAGCCCGCTGGGTTGGAAACCCGCGGTGCTGCGCACCGCCGCAAAATGCGGGGGCATCGACCTACGTGAACTTCAGCTCGCGGGGCTGCTGGGCCTGGTGCGGATGCTCCGTGCCCTTGTAGATTTTCAATTTGCCCAGGATGTTCCGCCCCATCTTGCTCTTGGGGAGCATTCGGCGGACGGCAAGCTCGACGACCTTCTCCGGGTGCAGCTCTTTCATCCGCTTGTAGCTGTAGATGTTGCGCCCGCCGGGGTAGCGGGAGTACGTGTCGTATTCGTTCACGTCGGCCTTGTTCCCCGTGACGCGCACCTTGTCGGCGTTGAGGACGATGACGAAGTCGCCGGTGTCGACGTGGGGGGTGTACGTTGGCTTGTGCTTGCCCTGAAGCATGGGGGCAATGCGGGCCGCGAGTCGGCCGAGCACCTGATCGGTGGCGTCGACGACGTGCCAGTTGGCCTGAACTTCGCCCGGCTTGGGCATATAGGTGCTCATGTCACACTTCCTCGAAAGCTGCCGTCAGACAGCGGATTCGTACAGAAACGGGAGGTTCCACCGAACTGGCGTGAGGCGCCGGCGGGGAAGAATCGAGCAGTTTATCCACGGTCAATATGATGTCAAGCAACCGTGGCGCATGGCGTTTGTGGTTTGCCGACGCTGGAGGCCGCTGTCCGGGAAGTTGAAGAGACGCGAAGTCGCAGATATGATGCACCGGAGTGGGCGCGACCGATGTCACGTTCCCCGGCCAAACATGGACCTGTTCATGAATACGGTGAACCGCCCGTATAATCGCGTCGCGACGATGCAGGAACTGGGCAGGAACTGGCGATGGACACGAGTGCTACGATGTATCTCGACACGCGGAAAGTCCATTTTTTCGAACCCGGAAAGACCGGGATGAACCTGAGCTTGGATCGGGGCGCCGCCCCGGCAGCAAACGAGTCGGCCCATGCTCTTGCATAACCCACATGCATAAGCACGGAACCAACTTCGCCGGTATTTCCCGACAGGGAAATGCGGGAGCGGGAAACGGCGCCCAAACCGGAGGTCTCCGGATGGGCGCGTAGCGCGTTTCCCCCGGCACAGGTTCGTTCGAAAAGATGGGTCGCCCGCGGGGTGGCCTTTTTGTTTGGGAGAAGGAGTCACTGGTCATTGGTCATTTGTCACTCGTAGAAGCCGGGCGCGAGTGACCAGTGACAAGTGACCAATGACTCTTCCGTACAACTGAATAGCTCGACAAACTAAATAGCGAGCGACAGAGAGGACAGCGTAATGAATCAAGAATTAATCCGCATCGTCGACGGCATAGCGCGCGATAAGAACATCGAGCGCGAGCAGATCTACACCGACATCGAGCAGGCGATCGCGTCGGCGTTGCGCAAGCATTTCGACACCGAAGACACGACCGAATTCAAGGTGGTTCTGGAACGCGGAACGGGCGACATCAAGGCCTGGCGCAATGACGTGGAGATGCCCTTGAGCACGCTCGGGCGCATCGCGGCGCAGACGGCCAAGCAGGTCATGATCCAGCTCATCCGCCAGGACGAGCGCGGCAGCATTTACGAAGAGTACAAGGACCGCGTCGGCACGATCGCGACCGGGACGATCGCCCGCTTCGAGGGCGGGAGCATGATTGTCACGCTCGGACGCAGCGAAGGGATCATGCCGCGCAGCGAGCAGATCCCCGGGGAGCAGCACGACCCCGGGGAGCGCGTGCAGGCGCTGATCCTCGAGGTGCGCGACACGCCCTCGGCCGTCCGCATCATCCTCAGCCGCAGCCATCCGGAGTTCATCAAGCGTTTGTTCGAGCGCGAGGTGCCGGAAGTCGGGGATCGCACGATCGAGATCAAGGCGCTGGCCCGCGAGCCGGGGCACCGCACGAAGATCGCCGTGTCGTCGATCGACTCGAAGGTCGACGCCGTCGGTGCGTGCGTGGGCGTGCGCGGCAGCCGCATCAAGAACATCGTCGACGAGCTGGGCGGCGAGAAAATCGACATCGTCCGCTGGAACGAGTCGAGCCAGATCCTCATCGGCAATGCGCTGAAGCCCGCCGAGGTGACGGAAGTCGCTTTGTGCTTCGAGCTGGGCCGGGCGACGGTGGTCGTCAATGACGATCAGCTCTCGCTGGCCATCGGCAAGCGCGGGCAGAACGTGCGCCTGGCGGCCCGATTGACCGGCTGGGACGTCGACATCATCACCCCCCCGGAATTTCAGGCCGGCGTGGCGCGTCTGGATCAGACGCTCAAGCAGATCGAGGGCATCACGCAGGAGATGGTCGACAAGGTTGTCGCATTGGGGCTGATCGACGTGCGCGACATCGAAGAGGTCGGCGCGGCCCCGCTGATGGAAGAGCTGGGGTTGGACGAAGCGACTGCTGAGCGCGTGATCACCCGCTGCTCGGAGGAGGCGAAGATCGTCGCCGTCGAGCAGGAAGAGAAGAAGAAGGTGGACGCGGCCAAGCGCATCGCGGACCGTGCGGCGATGGACGCGGCGGCGGCGGCGGATCGGGCGGCGTTCGAGGGCGCGGGCAGCCGCGGCGTCGACGGCGAGGCGTTCGCCAACCCGCTCATGCCGCAGACGCCCGACGCTGTTGTGACCGAAGAAGAGCCGGTCCTCGCCGACGACACGAACGGCCAAGACCGCATGCCCGGCGCGACGGAAGCGACCGAAGGGGTCGCTTCGGAGATCACCACGCACAGCGAGAGGGCGTTTGCAGGCGACGGCGACGAGCTGTCGCCGGAAGAGCAGGCCGTGCAGATGCCCGGCGCTGGCGACACTGGTGAACGCGGCCGCAAGGATCTGATCGACGAGGACGCCGACGGCAACGCCGCCCTGGCCGAGGGGCGCGTGCAGCCGCCCGCGCCCGCGGGCAGTGAGCCGGCATGATCTTTTAGGTGGTTGTGAACGTAGCACTAAATCGCGAGAAGGCGATTGAACCGCCGGAGACGCGGGAGACGCCGGAGAGCGCGGAGAAGAGAAAAAAAAGAGCGGGATGGAGTTTTGTTCCTCCGCGCTCTCCGCGTCTTAGCGGTGAATCGAATTGGCAGTTTCGGACTGAGACTATCTGGAGAAACGTTTTGGCTAAAGGCATTCGCATCAATCAACTGGCCAAGGACCTCGGAGTCGAGAGCAAGGCGATTCTCGCCAAGTGTCGCGACGAGGGCCTGGGCGCGAAGGTTCCGAACCACATGAGCGTGGTGTCGATCGGCTTGGCCGAGACGATCCGCGAGTGGTTCAGCGGTCACGACCAAGGCGGGGGGACTGCCGTGGAGATTGCGCCTCCGGTTGAGGTTGCCACGAAGCCCAGGACGAGCCGACTGCGCTCGAAGAAAAAGATGGAAACGGGCGAAGACGCCGGCGACGATAACGGCGCGTCCGACACCGTGACGACTGCCGTGGCGGATGCGCGATCGGATGAGGCCGGCGCGCCCGTCGCGGCGCCCGCCGAGTCCGCTCCGACTGTTGAGGCGCCCCCCGAGGCGCCACCGGCCGTGTGGGCGGCGCCAATCGTCGAGACGCCCATGGTGCACGAGACCCCGCAGGTCGAGAGCTCGCCGCCCGTCCAGACGCCGGAGATGCCCGGCATCGCTGCGTCGTCGCCTGCCGTCGCGCCCGCTCCGGATGCTCCGTCCGTCGCGCCCAAGCCCAGTGTTTCCGGCGCCGTGGTGCACGATCTGAATCGTCCGCCACAGCTGCGCGAGACGATCACGCTCGCCAACCGCCCGGGCCTCCCGCCGGCAGTGCGCAAGCCGGTCACGCCCGCGCCGGCCATGCGCGCCCCCGCGCCGGCGGTCATCCAGGGTCCGAACGTGGTGCGCGTCGAGAAGCCGGAAGTCGTGTCCGCGCCGCGCCCGCGCCGGACGATCGGGGACGGGCCCAGCGGCCCGAACACCGGCTTCACCACGGCCCGACCGGGCGTGGGTCGAGGCGTCAAGCCCGCCGACGACGAAGACGAGAAGAAGGCCGCCGCCAAGAAGAGCGGCGCCAGCCTCTCCGCCCGCCGGCGCGGCGCCGACGGACGGCGCGGCGAAGCGATGGAAAAGCTTCGCGAGTTCACCGAAGCCGACCTCATCGCCCGACGCGACGCCCTCAACGCCGCCGGTGCCACCCGCGCCGCCTTCGACCGCCACATCAAGCAGTCCGAACGCCGCGGCACGCACATCCAGGCCAAGACCGCCGTCGAGCGCGGCGAGCCGATCTCCATCGAAGAACCCATCACCGTTAAGACGCTCAGCGCGGCGCTGGGCATCAAGACCAATGACATCCTCAAGAAGCTGATGCAGCAGGGTGTGTTCGCCAACGTCAACCAGACGCTGGACGCCGACACCGCCGCCGCCATCGCGCTGAACTACGGCATCGAGCTCCAGGTCGCCCAGCGGGAGACGATGGAGGAAGTGCTGATGGGCGAGTTCGACGCCCGCTACGCCGCCCAGGCCGAGCAGCGCGTGTCGCGCCCGGCCGTCGTCACCATTCTCGGGCACGTCGACCACGGGAAGACCTCGCTGCTGGACAAGATCCGCAGCGCCAACGTCGCCGCGGGCGAGGCCGGCGGCATCACGCAGCACACCGCCGCGTGGCAGGTCATCGTCGGCGAGGGCGACGCCAGGAAGCAGGTCACCTTCATCGACACCCCAGGCCACCAGGCGTTCACGTCCATGCGTGCCCGCGGCGCCAACATGACCGACGTCGTCGTGCTCGTCGTCGGGGCGCCCGAGGGCGTCATGCCCCAGACGATCGAGTCGATCAACCACGCCCGCGCCGCCGGCGTGCCCATTGTCGTCGCGCTCAACAAGATCGACCGCGCCGAAGCCAATCCCGACATGGTGCTCGGCCAACTCGCCCAGCACGGGCTCAACCCCGTCGAGTGGGGCGGGGAGACGGAAGTCATCCGCACCAGCGCGGTCACCGGGCAGGGCATTAAGGAGCTGATCGAGATCCTCGATTACCAGTCGCAGTTGCTCGAATTGAAGGCCGACCCGACGGCAGCCGCACGCGGTTCGGTCATCGAATCGCGCGTTCACGCCGGGCTGGGCGCCATCGCCACCGTCCTCGTGCAGGACGGCACGCTCCACGTGGGCGACGTCATCCTCTCCGGCCCCGGCTATGGCCGCATCCGCTCGCTCATCAACGACCGCGGCGAGCAGATTCAGGAAGCCCCCCCGGCCACCCCGGTCATCGTCTCGGGGCTTAACATCCTCCCCGGATCGGGCGACAAATTCTTCGTCCTCGACGACTTCGATCGCGCCCGCTCCATTGCCGAGGAACGCGCGACGATGTCGCGGCAGAACACCCTGTCGCAGCAGACCAAGGTCACGCTCGACAACCTGTTCGCCACCATGAAGGCCGGCGACGTCAAGACGATCAACCTGATCATCAAAGGCGACGTGCAGGGATCGGTCGAGACGCTGGCCAAGACCGTCACCGACCAGAACACCGAGGAAGTGAAGATCCGCGTGATTCACTCCGCCGTCGGGGGTATCACCGAGAGCGACGTCGAGCTGGCCGACGCGAGCAACGCGGTCATCATCGGCTTCCACGTCGTGCCCGACGAATCCGCCCGCGCGATGGCAGAGCAGCGCCGCGTCGAAATTCGGTTGTACCGCGTCATCTACGAGATCTTCGACGACCTGAAAAAGGCGCTGTCGGGGCTGCTCGAACCGGAAATCCGCGAGAAGCTGCACGGTCACGTGGAAGTGCGGCAGGTGTTCAAGGTGTCCAAGCTCGGCAACATCGCCGGCTGCTTCGTCACCGACGGGCACATCCAGCGCGGCAGCAAGATCCGCCTCATCCGCGACGGCAAGGTCATCACGGAAGACCTCGCGATCGAAACGCTCCGCCGCGTGAAGGACGACGTGAAGGAAGTGAAGGCCGGGTTCGAGTGCGGCATCAAGCTTGCGAACTACGACGACGTGAAGGTCGGCGACCGGTACGAAGCGTACATTCGCGAAACGTTCCAGAGGACACTGTGAATCAGTAGGCAGTAGGCAGCGGGCAGTAGGCAGGAAGTGAGGCGACCGCCTTGAATTTTTTCTGCCTACTGCCTACTGCCTACTGCCTGCTACTTCCCCCATGACCATTGGCGTTCTACAAATGGAGCTCTCGATCGGCGACGCCATGTCGCTGAAGGACAAGCGGCGGGTGGTCAAGAGCTTGAAGGACCGCATCGCCCACGCGCACAACGTCTCGATCGCCGAAGTCGGCGCCCTCGACGCCCACCGCCGCTCGGTCCTGGGGATCGCGATGGTGAGCAACGACAGCCGCTACGTCGAGGGGGCGCTGAGCAAGCTGGTCGATTTCGTGAAGACGGTGCCGCAGGTGGATTTGATCGATTATCAGATTGAACTGCTGTGAAGAGGAAGGAACCGCAGATGAACGCGGATGAACGCAGATAATAGAAGAGCTTTTTCTTTCCTGGATTTTATCTGCGTTCATCCGCGTTCATCTGCGGTTAATAACCATGTCTCGTCGAACGGAAATGCTCGGCAGTACGATCCAGAAGGAGCTGGCGCTGGTCATCATGCGCGACCTGAGCGACCCGCGCCTGGTCGGCATGCCCAGCATCACGCGCGTGAAGATCAGCCCGGACCTGTCGATCGCCGACGTCTACGTCACCATCATGGGCACCGAGGGTCAGCAAAGCGCGGCGCTGAACGCGCTGAAGCACTCGGCGGGGTTGATGCGGACGAAGCTGACGAAAGTCCTGTCGCTGCGCCAGGCGCCGTACCTCAAGTTCCACATTGATGAAGGGCTCAAGCGCGAAATCGCCGTGCTCGATCTCTTGCGCAAGGTGCGCGAAGAGGACGCTGCGCGGATGGGTGAAGAAGCCCACGACTCAGTCGTCGGCTTGGATAAGGGAACGGAACAGGATCCCGAAGACAAACCTGAATGAAAAACGCCACGAAACACGCCGAAGAACTCCGCTCGCTCTACCGCAAGCTGCTCAAGGACCATAAGCCCGAGCCGCGCGCGCCGATGGACCCGCTCAAGGCCCTCGTTCGCGGCGCGATGAGCTTTGACGTCTCCGACGACCGTGCCGCTGCGGCGATGAAGGCCATCGACAAGGAGTTCGTCGACCTCAATGAGCTGCGCGTCGCCACCGACCTGGAAATCCAGGCGCTGCTCGGCGGGCGCTATCCGGCGATCGAGAAGCGCGTGGCGATGATCACGCTGGCGCTGAACAACATCTTTGAGCGCGAGCACACGCTGAGCCTCGACCGGCTGAAAACGATCAGCAAGCGCGACGCCCGCAAGTTCCTCAGCGAGCTGCCGGACGTGCACCCGTTCGTCGAGGCGTACGTGATGCTCTACGGCTTTGACGGTCACGCCGTCCCACTCGACGACGAGATGCTCGCGTACCTGCGCGGTGAGGAGATCATCGACGAGCAGACGAACCTCGAGGATGCTCAGCGGTTCGTCGAGCATCACATCAAGCACGAAGAAAGCCACAACTTCTACGTGGCCCTCCGCGCCGCCACCGCCGAAGAAGGCGGGCGGAGCAGGAAAAAAGTGAAGGCGTAAAAAAAGTTGCCGGTTGATAGTTGCCAGTTGCCAGTAAACGCGGCTTGCATGACTGGCAATCTGGCAACTAACCACTGGCCACTCTCGACATGACTGACCGTCTCCCCCCAACCACCCTTCGCCTCGGTCTGCCTTCCGGCAGCCTCCAGTCCTCCACCGTCGATCTCTTCGGCCGGGCGGGATACCGCGTGAGCATCGCGGACCGCAGCGTGTTTCCGCGCATCGATGACGAGCGGATCTCGGCCGTGCTGTTTCGCGCGCAGGAGATCAGCCGGTACGTCGCGGACAACATTATCGATTGCGGCCTCACCGGCTACGACTGGGTCGTCGAGAACGGCAACGAGAACGACATCGTCGAGATCTGCGAGCTTGAATACTCCCGCGCGAGTCTCAACCCCATCCGCTGGGTGCTGGCCGTGCCGGAGGAGAGCATGGTGCAGAAGCCGGAGGATCTCGCCGGCAGCGTGATTGCGACGGAGCTGGTCAACACGACGCGGAAGTATTTCGCCGAGCGCGGAATCAACGTGACGATCGAGTTCTCCTGGGGCACGACGGAGATCAAGGCCCGGCTGCTCGATGCGATCGTCGACTGCACGGAGACAGGGTCGTCGCTGCGCGCCAACAACCTGCGCATCATCGACACGCTGCTGCGCAGCACGACCCGCTTCATCGCCAACAAGGGCGCGTGGGAGGTGCCGTGGAAGCGCGAAAAGATGGAAAACATGGCGATGCTCCTCAAGGGCGCCATCGAGGCCCGGTCCAAGGTCGGGCTGAAGATGAACGTACCCGAGGACAAGCTCGCCGAGGTCGTCAGCTTTCTGCCGGCGGAGAAAAGCCCGACCATCTCGCGGCTGTCGGACCAGAGCTGGGTGGCGGTCGAGGTGATCCTGGAAGAAAAGCAGGAGCGCGAGCTGATCCCGCGGCTGAGGCGCGCGGGGGCGACGGGAATCATCACGTATCCGCTGAACAAAGTAATACCGTGATGATCACCCGCATTTGACGGCGCGTGCGCAGCACCGCGGGTCTCCTGACGTCTCGATTGATCGAC